>CAIYQF010000193.1 GCA_903928325.1 uncultured beta proteobacterium
CCAGGGTGACGTAGTTGACTTTGCGGATGTCCATCAGCTTTTTCCCACCGGAGTAGCTGATGGAGCTTTGCACGTCCTGTTCCATCTCAATCAGCGTGTCGGCTAGCTTGCCCTTGATGACTTCGAGGATGCGTTTGCCCTCCACGTGCTTGTATTCGCCCTTGTTGAAGTCGCTGGCCGAGCCGTAATACTCTTTGTAACGCTTGCCATCGACCTCAACGGTCTGGCCGGGAGACTCTTCGTGGCCGGCAAACAGCGAGCCGATCATCACCATGGACGCGCCAAAGCGCACGCTTTTGGCAATGTCGCCATGGTCACGGATACCTCCGTCGGCGATGATGGGCTTGGTGGCCACACGCGCGCACCACTTGAGCGCGCTGAGTTGCCAGCCGCCGGTGCCAAAGCCCGTCTTGAGTTTGGTGATACAGACCTTGCCTGGGCCAATGCCCACTTTGGTGGCGTCCGCGCCCCAGTTTTCCAGGTCAATCACGGCTTCGGGCGTGCCCACGTTGCCTGCGATGACGAAGCTGGCGGGCAACTTTTCTTTCAGGTAGCCGATCATTTTCTTGACGCTCTCGGCGTGACCGTGCGCGATGTCGATAGTGATGTAGTCGGGCGAAAGACCCAGGGCTACAAATTGGTCCACGGTGTCGTAGTCGGGCTTTTTGACACCCAAAGAGATGGAAACGTACAGCCCCTTGGCCACCATGTCCTGGGCGAAACGCACGTTGTCGAGGTCGAAGCGGTGCATCACGTAGAAGTAGCCATGTTCCGCCAACCATACGCAAATCGGCTCGTCCACCACCGTTTTCATGTTGGCTGGCACCACCGGAAGGCGAAAGCGTCGGCTCCCAAGTTCGACGCTGGCGTCGCATTCCGAGCGGCTTTCCACGCGGCACTGGCGTGGCAGCAGAAGAATGTTGTCGTAGTCAAAAATGTCCATGGCCCAAGCTCCGATAAGGTTGATTTGAAAAGGACCGCTTGGATTGGGACCGGCAAAAAAATACCGGGTGCCAAATGCTTGGGCCCGGTGATTGATTTTACGCGAGCCCCAGCTCAGCCCCTTTTGGTGCCGCTCTGGCGCTTGCGTGGGCTTCCTACAATGGGTGCATGCCCCTGTCCTCCGAACCGACCGCATCACTTGCATCACTTTTGCCCATGCTCAGCGCCCTCAACCCCGAGCAGCGCGCCGCCGTCACCCTGCCGTCTGAGCACGCGCTGATACTGGCAGGTGCCGGGTCGGGCAAAACCCGGGTGCTGACCACCCGCATCGCCTGGCTTCTGCAAAACGGCTATGTGTCGCAGGGCGGCATATTGGCGGTCACGTTTACCAACAAGGCGGCCAAAGAAATGGTCATCCGCCTGTCCGCCATGCTGCCGGTCAACGCACGGGGCATGTGGATTGGCACGTTTCATGGCCTGTGCAACCGCTTTTTGCGCGCGCACTTCAAGACGGCCAATTTGCCGCAGGCCTTCCAGATTTTGGACACCCAAGACCAGCTCAGCGCGGTCAAGCGCCTGTGCAAGCAAATTGGCGCCGACGAAGAGCGCTTTCCGCCCAAGCAACTGGTCTGGTTCATTGCCAGTTGCAAGGAAGATGGTCTGCGCCCCGCAGCGGTGGAAGTGCGCGACGCCGACACCAAGCGCAAGGTGGAGATTTATCAGCTGTACGAAGAACAATGCCAGCGCGAAGGCGTGGTCGATTTTGGCGAACTGATGCTGCGCAGCTATGAGGTGCTGCGCGACCATGCCGACATCCGCACCCACTACCAGCGGCGCTTTCGCCATATCTTGATCGATGAGTTTCAGGACACCAACAAGCTGCAATACGCCTGGATCAAGATGCTTGCCGGGGTCGGTATGGAAGGGGCCCAGGGTCAGGGCGGCGCGGTGCTGGCGGTGGGCGACGACGACCAGAGCATCTACGCCTTTCGCGGTGCGCGCGTGGGCAATATGGCCGACTTTGTGCGCGAATTTGGCGTGCAGCACCAGATCAAGCTGGAGCAAAACTACCGCAGCCACAGCAATATTCTGGACAGCGCCAACGCGCTCATCAGCCACAACAGCCGCCGC
>CAIYQF010000194.1 GCA_903928325.1 uncultured beta proteobacterium
GTGCCTTGAAGGTTTGACCGGCCATGGCCGCGATGACTTTGTCTACATCGGTGGACTTGGCTTTCTCAACCGCTTGCTTCCACATGTTGATACCGATGTAAGTCGCTTCCATCGGGTCGTTGGTCAAAGGTTTGTCTTTGTGACCAGCAATGCCCTTGGCTTTGGCATAGGTCGACCATTTTTTGATGAACTCGTCGTTGGCAGGATTCTTGATGGATTGGAAGTAGTTCCAAGCGGCCAAGTGACCCACCAAAGGCTTGGTGTCCACGCCGCGCAACTCTTCTTCACCCACCGAGAAAGCCACGACTGGAACGTCTTTGGCTTTCAAGCCGGCGTTGCCCAGTTCTTTGTAGAAAGGCACGTTGGAATCACCGTTGATGGTGGAGACCACAGCGGTCTTGCCGCCAGCGGAGAATTTCTTGATGTCAGCCACGATGGTTTGGTAATCGGAGTGACCAAACGGTGTGTATTTTTCGTCGATGTCCGACTCTTTCACGCCTTTGCTGATCAGGTAAGCGCGCAAGATTTTGTTGGTGGTGCGGGGGTAGACATAGTCGGTACCCAGCAAGACCCAGCGCTTGGCCGCGCCGCCGTCTTTGCTCATCAGGTAGTCCACAGCGGGAATGGCTTGCTGGTTAGGCGCCGCACCCGTGTAAAACACGTTTTTGGACAACTCTTCACCTTCATACTGCACGGGGTAGAACAGCAAACCGTTCATTTCTTCCACAACCGGCAATACCGACTTGCGCGACACTGAGGTCCAGCAGCCAAAGATCACGTCGACCTTATCCTGGCCCAGCAACTGCTTGGTTTTTTCGGCAAATAGGGGCCAGTTGGAAGCGGGGTCAACGACCACGGGCTCGAGCTTCTTGCCCAGCAAGCCACCTTTGGCATTAATCTCGTCAATAGCCATCAGCACGGTGTCTTTCAACACGGTTTCCGAGATGGCCATGGTGCCCGACAAACTGTGCAGGACACCGACTTTAATGGTATCACCCGCGTGAGCGGGCATGGCGCTGAGGCCTGCCAAAGCAACGGCAGCGGTGAGTGCCTTGAGCGTAAAACGACGGTGCATGAAATGTCCTCCAGAGGTTAAAAATCCATCTTGCGGCACGTTGCAGGTGCACCGGTTCGCAAGACTTGGGAGCACTTTAGGACGGCCCAGCAGATATGAAAATACGCCGTGTGGCGTATGAATACGTGGTCGCTTTTGGCTTGGCGCAGGACGCCCTTGCTCAGCGACCGCGTTTTTGTTCGCGCAGCGTGAAAAGGTACAGGGCTTCTACCTTGTCACGCGCCCACGCCGTTTTGCGCAGGAACTTAAGGCTTGAAGCCACGCTGGGGTCCAGCGTGAAGCAGCGCACAGGGATGCGCTGCGCGAGCCCTTCCCAGCCGTAAAACGCTACCAACGCGTTCACCAACGCCTCCAGGGTCATGCCGTGCAAGGGATTGCGGGTTTGCGTAGGTGTGCCGGAGGGCGTGCTGTCATCGCTATCGGTCATCGCCCCATTGTGGCGCAGTGCGCGCCGTAACCTTGCCCGCAGCCGCTGTGCGGGTTTCTACACCCAGCTTGACAAACACGCGCTCCAAGTGCTTTTTGACGGTCATGGGGCTGCTGCCCAGGATATCGCCCACGTCCTTGTTGGTCTTGCCCTTGACCACCCAGTACAGCACCTCGGCTTCGCGGGCCGTGAGCCCAAACGCCTGCCGCATGGCCTCCATCCCGGCCCGGTCAGAAACTTCACGCATCACGATCAACCAGTCATCCGACTCCCACTCTTGCAACGTGGGGGCGCCCGAGGTCGCTAAAGCTTCGTTGTCGCCGGTCTGCTGGTGTAGCCGCAAGGTCAAGCGTGAGCCGCTGGCTTGGTTCAGCGTGAGTGGGCGCGGCGCTAAGGCGCTTCGAAGCGAGCGCAAACATTCCTGCAGCCACGCCTGCACTTCGGGCGCCGTGTAGCTAGCGTAGGGCGGGTGCGCAGGACAATACCGTTCCAACAAATCGCGGGCCAGGGGGGTTTGCCACATCAACTTACCATCCTGAGGGCGCACCGTCATGGTCGCGTAGCCAAATGCATCGAGCGCATTGCGCGTTTGACGGCGCTCGCGTGCGCCGGCCAAATGCAGGGCCATGCGGGCGAGGACCTCTTGCGACCGAACCGGCTTGGTCACACAGTCCACGCCACCGGCGTCGAGTGCATGCAACCAATGGTCGTTTTGCGACAGTTCGACCAAAAAGATGACTGGTATGTACGCCGTGCTGGTCGCTGCCTGGAAACGACGCGCCAAGTCAAAACCACCCGAATCTCCGGACCGCACATCCAACAGCACCATATCCGGCGCGCCACCGACAAGCTTTGCCAGGGCCTGGGCTGCGGAAGTAGATACGTCAACGGCATAGCCGGACTCGTCCAGTACGGCGCCCAGGTGCGCGTTGAGCCCAACGTCCGAACCCACAACCCATATCAACTCTCCCTGCCCTGATCGGCTGTCGACAGCCAAACCCGCATTGGGCAAGCCGCGGGACGTCGCCCCGCATACCGCAAGGTTCATGTCCATGTTCGCCACCGCAATACATCCCCAAACCGGTGCCACACACAAAGGGAAACCGCAAGTTTCACCAATCCCGTGCAAAAAAGCTGCAATCGCACCAATAACGCGCATGCAGCTTGCACCATATGGTGCAACATCGGGCTATCGGTCAGCATTTTTGGCTTATAAAGCAGGTCGGTTGGCATACCATGCGTTTCAGCAGAAACCATGCCATCGGGCATTTGGCGTATGCAGCGATAAAGCGGCATACTGATTGCTTTGAGAACCCGACCTATCCGTATCCAACCACGGCACAAACGCTCCATGGAACTCACCCCCCGCGAAAAAGACAAGCTCCTGCTGTTCACCGCCGCTTTGCTGGCCGAGCGGCGCAAAGCCAGGGGCCTCAAGCTCAATTACCCCGAGGCCATGGCCCTGATCAGCGCCGCCGTCATGGAAGGTGCGCGAGACGGCAAAACCGTGGCCCAGCTCATGAGCGAAGGCCGCAGCGTGCTCACCCGCGCCGATGTGATGGACGGCGTGCCCGACATGATTCCGGACATTCAGGTGGAAGCCAC
>CAIYQF010000195.1 GCA_903928325.1 uncultured beta proteobacterium
CTTGCGGTCTTCCAGCATGTAGCTCACGCCGCTGGGCACGCGCAGATTGTCTTCAAGCACGTAGTACTCGCCCTGCCCTTGCGCGTTGGGCGCGCGCACGATGTCGATGCCCGATATGTGCGAGTAAATCTGGTGCGGCACAGCCACGCCCACCATCTCTTTGCGGAACTGGGCGTTGTTCTCAATCTGCTCGCGCGGCACGATGCCGGCCTTGATGATGTCTTGGTCGTGGTAGACGTCGTGGATAAAGCGGTTGAGCGCGGTGACGCGTTGCACCAGGCCTTTTTCCATGGAGCGCCACTCGTGGGCCGGGATGATGCGCGGAATCAAATCGAACGGAATCAGCCGCTCGGTGCCTGCACCGTCCTCGTCTTTTTCGCCGTAGACGGCAAAGGTGATGCCCACGCGGCGAAAAATCATCTCGGCCTCTTCGCGCCGGTGCGCCATCTTTTCTGCGCTCTGCTGGGAGAGCCATTGGCCGTAGGCTTGGTAGTGTTCGCGCGTGTTGCGCGCGTCATACAAGCCGCTGTAAGGCAAGGCTGTCGCCATCTCATCGAGTTTGTTCATAGGGACCGACCTTCGCAATATTGCCTACCATGGTGTGGCGGATGTCTCACGCTTCCAAGCAAGACTTAGACCACGCTCCCGCTCGGGGCCGCCCCGTGGCCATCAAGGCACACGGTGGTGCCAGTACCGGCGCAGGCTTTCACGGGTGCACGCGCCATTGTGGGGCAACCAGGATTGCCAGATAAACGCACCACAATGGGGCGTATCGACGATTTGCAAGGATTCCTGTGGTCCGTAGCCTTGCGCCAAGACGTCGTAGCGCGCCATCACCTGCGCCGCCGGGTGCCCGTAGCGGTTGCGGTAGCCAGACTGCACCAGCGCAAACGATGGGTGCACCGCGCTTAAAAACTGCACACTACTAGACGTTTTGCTGCCGTGGTGGGGCACCAGCAATACGGTGGAGCGCAGGCTGGGGTGGTCCCCCGCGCCTTCCGTGGTGGCCCGCGCTAGCAGAGCATCCTCTTGGGCGTGCTCGATATCGCCCACCAAAAGTGCGCTGGCCGGATCGCTGGGCGGGTGCAGGCCTTGCGCGGACCGCTCATTGGCACGAGCGACGATGCGCAGCACGCACGACAGGGCATTGGGCTTGGGCGGCGGCACCGCCCCGTAATCACTTTCGCTGGGGTGCAACACTTCAAACAAGACCGCGTCCCACACCCAGGACTGCCCCGCTTGGCAACGCTGCACGCGGGCCTGCGCCAGCAAGGGATGGGTGGCGGGCAAAGAGGTCCACACTTCAGCGCCAGGCTGCATGGCCATTAGCGCGGCGGCACCGCCCACATGGTCGGTGTCGCTGTGGCTCAGAACCAGGCGGTTGAGCGGTGTTTGAAGGGCTTGAAACAAGGGCACCAGCACCCGATGGCCCGCATCACTCTCCAGGCTGTAGCGCGGACCAGCGTCGTACAGCAGCGCATGCGACGCAGTGCGCACCAGTACCGCATTGCCCTGACCTACATCAGCGCCCAGCAACTCAAATTCCCCCACTGCGGGCGCCACCGGTCGCCACACCAGCAGCGCCAGCACCAAGGGAAAACCCAAGAGCCGCAAGCTCCAGGGTAGCGGCAGCACCAGCACCACGCCGCCGAGCGCAGCCACCAGAGCCACACCCAGCGGTGGCACCGCCAGCACCCACACCGCACCGGGCCACGTGGCCATGGTCTGCAACACCACCATCAAAGCCTGCGCAGCGGCCACCGCACCCAACCACAGCGGCGGCGCCACGGCACCCAACATCGCCAGCGGCGTCAGTACCAAGGTAACCCAGGGCACAGCCAGCAAATTGGCCAGCAGCCCGACCACAGACACCTGGCCAAACAGCAACACCGTGAGGGGCGCCAAGGCCAGGGTAATCGTCCACTGCTCACGCACCAGGGACCGCAGCGCATCGAGGCCGCGCGCGAATGCCCGGTGCAGCGTTGGCTTTAGTCCCGGTGCATCGTCGGGTACTGCACCTTGCACCGCCACGGACTGCCCGTTACCGCTGGCAAACAACACACCAACGGCCACAAAGCTGAGCCAAAACCCGGGCTGCAACAGCGCCCAAGGGTCGCTGACCACGACCAGCACCAAGGCCAGCATCCAGACCTGGGGCCAGGGCCAACGCAGCCCCAGCGCACGCAAACCCGCAACCGTGGCCAACATAACGCAGGTGCGCTGCGCCGGCACGCCCCACCCGGAGAAAACCGAATACGCCACGGCCAGCAACACGCCCGCAAGTAATGCAGCCGTTGGTGCTGGAACGGCAAGACACAGGCGCGTCGAGCGGCGCCAAAGCCAAGCCACCAGCGCCGTAGCGCCCCAGGCGAACATGGTGATGTGCAAGCCCGAGATGCTGACCAGGTGGGCCACACCGGTGGCGCGAAACACATCCCAGCCCGAGTGGTCTATGGCCGCCTGGTCACCCACCACCAGCGCTGCGATCAAGCCGGCCGCCTGAGGGTCTTGCACGCGCTGGAGGATGCGCTCGCGCAAAACCTGGCGCCACCGGGCCACGGGGTAAAGCGCGGTGGCCTCTAGCCTTTGGGGCGCGGCATCCTGGGGCCCGGCGCGCACGTAGGCGGTGGCCTGCACGCCCTGCTCCCACAGCCACAGCTCATAGTCAAAACCGTGCGGGTTGATGCTGCCATGGGGCGCCTTCACCCGCAGCGTGAACTGCCAGCGCTCGCCAGGCCACAGCGCTTGGGGTTGGCGTTGCAACTCCCATGGCGAGAGGTCTGCAGCGGCGCCTCGGGGCGACAAGCCGCTGTACCAACCCACATCGACGCGCGCAGGGAAAGCAACGCGGTTGCCGTCCAATCGAGCGGATTCCACCTGCAAGCGAAAACGCAGGCCCGAGGGATTACTTTGTGTCATGTCGCGCACCACGCCAACGACTTGCAGATCGCGCCCTTCCAGCGCAGGATGCAAGCGCTGGCTATCGAACCAACAGGCGCGCAGCCCCACCAACGCAAAAGCCGCCAAGGCCCAGGCACCCAGGGCCAGCAGCCATCGCCATGCGGCCCAGACCGTTTGCCTAGGGCCGTGCCTGCGCTCCCACCGACTGGCCACCACAGCAACAGCCAAGGCGCCACCGCATGCCATGCCATATCCATCCACTGGCCACAATACCGCCTGCTGAAGTTGCAAGGCGCACCCCACCACCGCAGCAAGCCCCAGCAACCAGGCGCTGGGACTGCGAGATAGCGTTGCGGCGGGTTCAAGCGTCATGCCTAAATCTTATCGATCGGCACGGCGCGCGCTGCCCCGCGCAGGTCACAGCAAGCAAAAATCACATGCGCTAAACTGAATTTTTGAAAGGCTTCGCATGACGGATTCAAGCGCCTATGTGCCACCGACGGTTTGGACCTGGAACAAGGCCAACGGGGGTCGGTTTGCCAACATCAACCGCCCGGTGGCCGGTGCCACGCACGAGCAAGCGTTGCCGCATGGCAAACACCCGCTGCAGTTGTATTCGCTGGGCACACCCAACGGCGTCAAAGTCACGGTCATGTTGGAGGAGCTGCTGGCGCTGGGGCACCATGGCGCCGAATACGACGCGTGGCTGATTCGCATCAACGAGGGGCAGCAGTTTGGCAGTGGCTTTGTGGACGTCAACCCCAATTCCAAAATTCCCGCGCTCATGGACTTCAGCGGCCCCCAACCGGTGCGCATTTTTGAGTCGGGTGCGATTTTGGTCTACCTGGCCGAAAAATTTGGCTGCTTGTTGCCAACCGAGCCCGCCCTTCGCGCCGAATGCATGTCCTGGCTGTTCTGGCAAATGGGCAGCGCGCCCTACCTGGGTGGCGGCTTTGGCCACTTTTACGCCTATGCGCCCATCAAAATCGAATACGCAATCGACCGCTTTGCGATGGAGGTTAAGCGCCAGTTGGACGTGCTCAACCGCCGCCTGGAACACAGCCGCTACATGGCCGGGGAGGACTACACCATTGCAGACATCGCCATCTGGCCCTGGTACGGTGGCATGGCCAAGGGCCAGATGTACGAAGGCGGTGAATTTCTACAGGTACAGGAATACACGCACTTGATCCGCTGGGCTGACGAAATCGCCGAACGCCCGGCCGTGCGCCGGGGGCGCATGGTCAACCGGGTTATGGGACCGCTGGAGAGCCAGTTGCACGAGCGCCACGACGCCAGCGACTTCGACACCCAAACCCAAGACAAACTGCAAGCACCAAGCCCCTAGGCGCGCGCCATCCCTGCCCTGGGTAGCCCACCTAAAACACACTACAGGCGCGCTGCAAGGCGACAATGTCGGGCACCACGCCAATGCCTGGCGCATCATCCAAGGTGATATGGCCGTCAACCACGCGCGCAAAAGCCGGCGCCAGCAGGCTGCGCAGCAGGTTGTCATTGGCGTCGACTTCCAGCCATCCGTCGCCACCGGCTGCCGCCAGCACATGCGCAGAAGCCATCAGACCCACACCTGCACCCAGGTAATGCGGGCAATACCGCACCCCCGCCCGGCCAATGTGCGCGATCACCGGCCAGCAACCCGAGATACCACCCCACTTGGCAAGGTCTGGTTGCACCACGCCAAAGGCGCCGCTGTCGATGGCAGCCCCAAAGCTGCGCTCGCCCGCCATGTTTTCACCAGCGGCCAAGGGCATGCGGGTGTGCGCGCGCAACTGCTGCCAGGCGTCCATGGCGCTGTCGGCGCGCAGCGGCTCTTCCAGCCAAGCCAAACCAAGGGGCTCGAGCAAGGGCAGCATGGCCAGCGCGCGCGGCAGGTCCCAGGCCTGGTTGACATCGGCCATCAAGCCCGCGTGCGGGCCCAGCCACTCCCGCACAGACGCCAGGCGATCCAGGTCTTGCCGGTCATCAAAACCAATTTTGAGCTTGAAAGCGCGGTAGCCCTGCGCGTGCTTGCCACGCACCACATCCAGCGCCCCATCGGGGTTAATGCCGCTAGCATAAACCGGCACCTGCGGGGCTTTTCCACCCAGCAAACGAAACAAGGGCAATCCCGCGCGGCGGGCGCACAGGTCCCACAGCGCCAGGTCCAGCCCGGCCGCCACCTGGGCCAAAGGGCCCGGTTCACCGGCTTGCAGGGCAAGAATGTCGGTTTTCTGGCTGACGTACCCAAAGGCCTGAGCGGGGTTTGCAAACGTTTGGTTCAACACCAAAGGCGCAATCACCGTCTCCAACAGACGCGCGCGGTGCTCGGCGCCACAGGCCGGAAAGTTGCACCAAATTTCACCCCAGCCAATGGCTCCATCGGCATCTTGGGCCCGCACAAAAACGGCAGGACGGTCGTGCATGGTGCCAAAGGACGTTCGTACCGGAACGGGGCTTGGACAGCGCAAAACAAAAGCCTGCACCTCCCGCAAGCGCACGGACACGTCCGCTTTGAAACCGGTTGGCAAAGGAGGGAGCGGTGCCTGGTGCATGGAATAAAGTATAAACGTATGGCTTATAATACGTTTAAGCCATGCGCACCACCTTCAACAGCCCAGGTTTTGACTACATCATCGTGGGCGCGGGCTCGGCCGGGTGCGTGCTGGCCAACCGCCTGAGCAGCGACCCCGCATGCCGCGTCTTGCTGCTCGAGGCCGGTGGCGCACACCACGGATTTTGGGTTCGTTTGCCGGTGGGCTACTTTCGCACCATCAACGACACGCGCTACGCCTGGCAATTTCCGGTTGAACCGCAGGCGCATACCGGTGAACGAACCATGGTCTGGCCCCGAGGCAAGGTGCTAGGCGGCTCCAGCGCCATCAACGGCCTGCTGTACGTGCGCGGGCAGCGGGCAGACTACGACGACTGGGAGGCACTGGGCGCACGAGGCTGGAACTACCCCAGCGTGCTGCCCTATTTCAAGCGTTCGGAGCGCTATGCCGGTGGCGACAGCGATTTTCACGGGGCCGCAGGCGAACTGGGCGTGAGCGACCTGCGCAATGACCACCCCTATTGCGCCGCGTGGCTTGAGGCAGCGCAGCAGGCGGGCCACCCACGCACCGATGATTTCAATGGCGCCCACAGCGACGGCATGGGGCGCTACCAACTGACCCTGCGTGGCCATTGGCGCTGCGACGCAGCGAGCGCATTTCTGGCACCCGCGCGCAAGCGCGCCAACTTGACCGTACTCACCGGTGCGCACGCCAGCCGCGTGCTGCAGTCCAACGGCCGCGCCGTGGGCGTGCAATGGTTCCAAGGCGGCACCGTACACGAGGCGCGTGCTGACAGCGAGGTGATCGTGGCTGCCGGCGCCCTGCAGTCGCCACAACTGCTGCAACTCTCAGGCATTGGGCCTGCCAATGTGCTGCGCCGCCACGGCATTGCAGTGGCGGTCGATGCACCCGAAGTGGGCCAAAACCTGCAAGACCACTACCAGGCGCGCGTCATCGTCAAGCTGCGCCAACCCCACTCGCTCAATGACGACATTCGCAAGCCCTTGCGCCTGGCGCAAATGGGCGCGCAGTGGCTGTTTCAGCAACGCGGCCCCCTGACCGTGGGCGCCGGACAGGTCGGGGGTCTGGCCTGCACCCCGTACGCCGTGGGGGGTCGCGCCGACGTGCTCTTTAACGTAATGCCCTTGTCCGTGGACAAGCCAGGCGACGCGCTGCACCGTTTTTCCGGCTTCTCGGCCTCGGCCACGCAATGCCGACCGCTTTCGAGCGGCAGCGTTGAACTGCGCTCGGCCAACCCACTAGAGCCGCCGCGCATCGTCTCAAACTACCTTCAAGAACCCCAGGACGTACGGGTGCTGGTGGCCGGGCTGCGCCAGTTACGCGAGATTTACGCCCAAGCGGCTTTTCGCGACCTCATTACTGGCGAAGAGCATTTTCCTGGCAATGCCTTGACCAGCGACGCGGACCTGGAGGCCTTTGCCCGCCAAAAGGGTGGCACGGTCTACCACCCGGCGGGCACCTGCCGCATGGGCGGCGACACGCACTCGGTAGTAGACGAGCGCCTGCGCGTGCGCGGCGTGGACGGTTTGCGCGTGGTGGACGCCTCGGTTATGCCGCGCCTGGTTTCGACCAACACCAACGCGGCGGCCATCATGGTGGGCGAAAAAGGCGCCGCCATGGTCATCGAAGATGGCGCCTAGCACCCTTGCCCTTTCATTTTTCACTCGGACCCTTATGACGGACTACCCAGATACTGCGTTACATATCGACGGCCATTGGCGCCAGGGTGCTCACAAACGCACCCTGGCGGTTCACAACCCGGCCACGGGTGCCGTCATCGGCCAGGTGGCCTGCGCGGAAACCACCGACCTGGAGGAGGCGGCCCAGGCCGCGGAGCGCGGCTTTGCCGTGTGGCGCGGCACCAGCGCCTTTGCGCGTTACAAAGTCATGCGCCAGGCCGCGCAGCTTTTGCGCGAGCGCGTTGAAACCGTGGCGCACCTGATGACGCTGGAACAAGGCAAGCCCCTGGCCGAGGCGCGCATGGAGGTGTTGGCCGGGGCAGACACCATCGATTGGTTTTCAGAAGAAGGCCGACGAGCGTATGGCCGCGTCATTCCCGCGCGCCAGAGCGATGTATACCAGCTGGTGATTCAGGAGCCGGTAGGCCCGGTGGCGGCGTTTACGCCCTGGAACTTTCCGATCAACCAAATTGTGCGCAAACTTGCGTCGGCACTGGCCGCCGGCTGCTCTATCGTGGTCAAAGCGCCAGAGGAGACCCCGGCGTCACCGGCCGAACTGATCCGGGTGTTCATCGACGCCGGTGTACCACCGGGCAGCGTCAATCTGGTTTATGGGGATCCGGCGCACATTTCGTCCTATCTGATCGCGCACCCGTCCATTCGCAAGATGTCGTTTACCGGCTCTACTGCGGTAGGCAAGCAGTTGGCCTCGCTGGCCGGCCTGCACATGAAGCGCATGACCATGGAGCTCGGAGGCCATGCACCGGTGGTTGTTTTCAATGACGCCGACGTGGCATTGGCGGCCAAAACCATGGTGGCGAGCAAGTTCCGCAATGCCGGCCAGGTCTGCGTGTCACCCACCCGCTTTTTGGTACAAGAAGAGGTGTTTCATGAATTTGTGGAGCAATTCATTTTGCACACGCAACAGCTGCAGGTTGGTAATGGCCTGGACGCTCGCGTGCAAATGGGGCCGCTAGCCAACCCGCGGCGCGTGGCAGCCATGGAAGACATGGTGGCCGATGCGCAGCTCCACGGGGCGCAGATCAAGACCGGGGGCCATGCGGCAGGCGCCGCTGGCAATTTTTGGACACCGACCGTTATCACCGGTCTGCCCAGCACAGCACACGCCATGACGCAGGAGCCTTTTGGTCCGCTGGCACTGATCAACCCCTTTGCCAGTTTTGACGATGCCGTGCGCGAAGCCAACCGCTTGCCATTTGGCCTAGCAGCTTACGCATGGACGCGTTCAGCGCGCACAGCCCAGCGCATTGCCGCCGCCGTGGAGACCGGCATGATCACCATCAACCACTTGGGCCTGGGAACGCCGGAGACGCCCTTTGGCGGCATCAAGGACTCGGGCTACGGATCCGAAGGCGGCTCCGAGGCCCTGCAGGCCTATATGAACCCGAAGTTCGTCTCCCAGGCCGGCCTTTTGTAAAAGATCCCGTCCCCGCCCGCAGCGCCGCCGCGATTTTGGGGGGAACTTTGGCGCTTTACTTGGAGCCGCCAGCCGCTGGGTCGGGCTGCGCGGGCTCCACATAGGGAAAGCGGGCGCGCGCCTTGGCGCTGGTGGGCCCGGCAGAACCTGAGCCACGGATAAAGCGCTGGGTTTCATCCACAAAGGGCTGGTAGGCCCAGTTGGGGGTGTTGCCCGATGAGTTGGCCACTTCGGCCAAAAACAGGCGTTCGCGCTGGCTAACCAAAATGCGCTCATGCATGACGGCCGGGTCCCAATCCTGCACCAAGCGGGCGTGCAAGCGCTGCTCGGCGTCTGCGTGGTCGGGCTGCCCGGCGAGATTGCAGAGCTCGTCGGGGTCGGACACCAGGTTAAACAGCATGGGTGGCAAGCCGTGGGTAAAGATGTATTTCCACGGACCCTGGCGCACCATGCGCGAGGCCGCGCACACGCCCTCGGAGCTGTACTCTGACACCACGCTGCGCTCAGCACCCTGTTCGACCCCTTTGAGCAATGGCACCAAGCTGCTGCCGTGCAAAGGTCCAACGGGTGTGAAAGGGTGGCCGTCACACGCAAGGTCCATCAGGGTGGGCAACAGGTCCACCAGCGAAACGTGCGCCGCCACGCGCGCAGGCGCAAAGCGTTTGGGGCTGGAGACGATCAGCGGCACGCGTACTGAAGACTCGTAAAAGCTTTGCTTGAACCACATGCCGCGCTCGCCCAGCATTTCACCGTGGTCGCCGCAAAACACCACCACCGTGTTTTCGTCCAGGCCGGTTTCCTTCAACACCGAGAGGATGCGGCCGATTTTTTCGTCGACGTAGCTCACCATGCCGTAATAGGCATGCCGGGCACGCTGCACTTGCTCGGGCGAGACGCTGTAGAGGTCTTGGGCGTGCGCCACATGCAGCCATTGGCTGTGTTGGTCCAGCGCCTCAAAGGCCAAGGGCGCCACGCGCGGCGCGTCAATGTCTTCGTCGCGGTACAGGTCCCAGTGGCGCTGCAGCGCCACAAATGGCGGATGCGGGTGGGTGTAAGACACGGTCAGAAAAAATGGCTTGTCCTGCGGGCTGCGCGCCAGGTCGTACAGGCACTGGGCGCCTTTGTATTCCACTTCGTCGTCGTAGTCGACTTGCATGCTGCGCACGCACGGACCGGCTTCAAGCACCGGACGCATGCTCACACCGGTAGGACGGTAAGCCGGGCCCTTTAGCCAATCGGGTGTCCAGGCAAAGTCGGCTGGATAGATGTCGGTGGTCAGGCGCTCTTCAAATCCGTGCAACTGGTCGGGCCCGATGAAGTGCATCTTGCCGCACAGAATGGTGCGGTACCCGGCGTGGCGCAGGTAATGCGCCATGGTGGGGATGGAGGCGGGGAACTCCGATGCGTTGTCGTACGCGGCGATGGCGTGCGGCAATCGCCCCGACAGCATAGAAAAGCGCGACGGCGCGCAGATCGGAAAGTTGCAGTAAGCGCTGTCAAACACCACGCCGCTGCGCGCCAAGTCGCTGAGGTGGGGGGACTGGACCACCGGGTGCCCGTAGCA
>CAIYQF010000196.1 GCA_903928325.1 uncultured beta proteobacterium
GGCCAGGTCGGTGGGGGCGAAGGGCGCCAGATCGTGGTCGCAGCGCATCACCATCTCGCCAATCATGCCGGCCAGGCCCATTTTTTGGCCGTCCTCGGGGCTGTAAATGCGGGTCACTCCGTAGGCCTGCAGTTCGGCAATCTCGGAGGGCACGATCACGCCGCCGCCGCCGCCAAACACCTGGATGTGCGCGCCGCCACGGCTCTTGAGCAAATCGACCATGTACTTGAAATATTCCACATGCCCGCCCTGGTAGGAGCTCATGGCGATGCCCTGCACGTCTTCTTGCAAGGCGGCGGTGACCACTTCTTCCACGCTGCGGTTGTGGCCCAGGTGGATCACCTCGGCGCCCATGCCTTGCAAGATGCGGCGCATGATGTTGATGGCGGCGTCGTGGCCGTCAAACAAACTGGCGGCGGTGACAAAGCGCACCTTGTGCGTGGGGCGGTAGTTGGCCAGGGCTTTGAATTCGGCGGCGAGGTCGGTCATGGGGCGGTCTCTGAAAAGTTGTTTTTGCCAAGGTCTTCACAGTTGACGTTTACGTTAACGTCAACTTCAACCCCCTGACTGTATACCATGGCTGTCAACCGTCCCACCCGGTTGGCGATAATGCGGCCAAACTCACGGTCGCACTATGACTCTTCTTGCCCTGGACATCGGCAACACCCGCCTCAAATGGGCGTACTACGCGTCACCCCAGCCCGGAGCCGCATTGCTGGCCCAGGGCGCGGAGTTTTTGGAAAACATCGACAAACTGGCCGAAGGCGTGTGGGCGACGCTGGCGCAACCCGCCCATATTCTGGGCAGCGTGGTGGCGGGCGACGCCATCAAACGCCGGGTCGAAGAACAAATGGAGATGTGGGACATCGCCCCACGGTGGGTAGTGGCCAGCGAGTCAGAAGCGGGACTGAGCAACGGCTACGACTACCCCAGCCGCCTAGGCGCGGACCGTTGGGTGGCGATGATTGGCGCCTACCACCGTATGCTGGCACAGGGCCAGCCGCGCCCGATGGTAGTGGTCATGGTGGGCACGGCGGTAACGGTGGAGGCCATTTCACCGCAAGGCCGGTTTTTGGGCGGATTCATCTTGCCAGGCCACGGCATCATGCTGCGCGCGCTGGAGTCAGGCACCGCCGGGCTGCACGTGCCCACCGGCGATGTGTGCCACTTCCCTACCAACACCAGTGACGCCCTGACCAGTGGTGGCACCTTCGCTATCGCCGGGGCGGTGGAATGCATGGTGCAGCATGTGCGCCAGCACTGCGGCGCCGAACCCATGTGCGTGATGACCGGCGGCGCGGGCTGGAAAATGGCGCCCAGCATGACACGCCCGTTTGAACTGGTAGACAACCTGATTTTTGACGGGTTGCTGTATATCGCGCAAAGACGGTTTTCATCGTAGTTCTACCTGATTGTTATAGATCAAAAATGTAATGGCTAACTAACGCTTAAACTTGATTGCGCCCCTATATGTCGTAGGGTTGCTAATTCTTTTTAGCGAATGGAGTGACCATGAAAATTGCCGTTACCTCTTTGTTGGCCCTGTGCTGCTTAACTTCATTTAGCGTACAGGCGGCTACTCCGCAAGAAACCATTGCTGCACTGGACGCTCGCCTTGCAAAAATTGGTGCGCCACACCTCGAAGGCACCGAAAAGGCTGGAGAACAGACGGTTCCCGGAATATTTTTTGGAACCCGCAAGATCAACAATAACTACGATGTGGTTGACGAAATAAAGAAAAACACCGGTGCTACGGCCACCGTGTTCGTCAA
>CAIYQF010000197.1 GCA_903928325.1 uncultured beta proteobacterium
CACACGATTTCCTGGCTGGTCTGGTTGGCGATGGTTTTGTGGGTCAGTGGATTGCTGCCGGTCATCCTCAACGAGCTGGACCAAATCGGCTGGAAGGTGGGCAACTCCCAGTTGACGGCGCGCAATATTCTCGAAGGTCTGGTGACCGCTGGCGTGGCACTGATATTGATGCTATGGGTGTCTGCCGCTATCGAGGCGCGACTGTTGCGCACCGCCACGGGGGCGGAGTTGTCGGTGCGAAAGGCCATTAGCAACGCCATCCGCGTGCTGTTGCTGTTTTTGGGCTTGGTGTTCGCACTGTCTGCAGTGGGGATTGACCTGACGGCGCTGTCGGTCCTGGGTGGTGCTTTGGGCGTGGGCATTGGCTTTGGTATGCAAAAACTTGCCGCCAACTATGTCAGCGGCTTTGTTATCTTGGCTGAGCGCAGCCTGCGCATTGGCGACCATGTGCGGGTGGAGGATTTTGAAGGCACTATCACCGAAATCAATGCCCGCTACACCGTGGTGCGAGCACCCACGGGGCGCGAATCCATTGTCCCCAACGAAATGCTGATCAGCAACCGGGTGGAAAACCTGTCCCTGGCCGACCCCGTGGTGGCGCAAAGCACCAAGGTGGTGGTGGCCCTGGCCAGTGATCCGCTGGTGGTCATGGACCTGCTCCAACAGGCCGCAGCGTCCCAGGTTCGGGTGCTGGCCCAACCGGCGCCCAGCGCCCAGTTGTCCCAACTGGCAGGCGATGGACTGGAGTTCACGCTGGTCTACTGGATCAACGACCTGCACAACGGGCAGGGCAACCTGCGCTCGGACGTCAATCTGGCCGTTTTGCAAACGATCAGGGAACACGGCATCGAGATCGCATGCACGCCCCGTGGCGCGGCGGTGGTGTCGGCACCCAGCGCACCCTTGCAGCTCTAGCCCACACGCCGCCACATGCCCCGCACGGGCGCAACCCGATCTGCAGCCCTTGCATCGATTCGACAGTACACTGGTGTATTGTTAGAATTCTGGCCTGTCCCCCTCGCGCACCCCCCATGCACCCCATCTGGATCAAACGCTACCCGCCGGGCGTACCTGCGCAGATTGATACCCTGGCGCTGGGGACGATTGCCGACTATTTGGATGACGCGGTCAACCTGTACGCCGATCGCGTCGCGTTTGTCAGCGGTTCTACCGGCGTGCAGATCAGCTACACCCAGCTCGATCAGTTGTCACGCCAAGTGGCGGGGTATTTTCAATCGGTGCTCAAACTGCCAGTGGGCGCGCGTGTGGCGCTGATGATGCCCAACATCTTGCAGTATCCGGTTTGCTTGTTTGGCTTGTTGCGTGCGGGGTATGTGGTAGTCAACGTCAACCCCCAGTACACGCCGCGCGAATTGGAGCATCAGCTCAAGGACTCGGGTGCCTTGGCTATGGTGGTGGTGGATGTGTTTGCCCACACGCTGACCAAAGTGATTGCCAAAACCCAGATCCAGCACGTGGTGTGCACGGGTTTGGCGGACATGATGCCCGTGCTAACCCGTAGCGTGGCCCAATTCGTGATTCACCGGGTAAAGAAATTGGTGCCGGCATATGACTTGCCCGGCAGCGTCGGTTTTCGTGCGATGCTCAAACTGGGTGCACGCGCTGGCTTCAAACCGGTGCCCCAAGAGGCCAACGACTTGGCCTTTTTGCAGTACACCGGCGGCACCACAGGTGTGTCCAAGGGCGCCATGCTGACGCACCGCAGCGTGCTGGCCAATGTAAAACAGGTGCAAGTCTGGAGCGAGCCCTTTATCGATCGCTCGCAAGAACTCATCAGCGTCACCGCTATTCCGCTGTACCACATCTTCGCCCTGGGTTCGTGTCTGAGTTTTATTGGCATGGGCGGCACCAATGTGCTGGTGGCCGATCCGAGCGACATTCCCGCCTTTGTAAAGGTGCTGGCTAAGTA
>CAIYQF010000198.1 GCA_903928325.1 uncultured beta proteobacterium
GCCATCACCCTGGACCCGCAAACCAAGTTTCCCGGTCAGCAGCCTTACCAAGGCGTGGTGCCCTTGTTTGATGACCATGGCAAGCCGATCGAAAAGCTCCATGCGGTGCTAGAGCATTACATGCTGCAAAGCGAGCAACTCGACACCACGTTGGTGCTTGCCGCCGATGAGTGCGTTGCCGCTGGCCTGCTAATCCAGCGCCTGCCGGTGCAAGGTGAGGGCAATTTGTCCGGCAGCTTGGTGAGCAAGGACAACGAAGACCAGATTGGCGTGAACGAGCACTACAACCGCATTGCCATTTTGGCCAGCACCCTCAAGCGCGACGAGTTGCTGACGCTGGACGTGGAAACCGTGCTGCGGCGACTGTTTTGGGAAGAGACGCTGACGCGCTTCGAACCACTCAAGGGTGAAGTTGCGCCAAGATTTGCCTGCAGTTGCAGCCGCGAGCGCGTCGCACGCATGATTGTGGGTCTGGGTGCCGACGAGGCCTACAGCATCTTGCAAGAACGCCCCAATATTGAAGTGGCCTGCGAGTTTTGTGGCGTGCAATACCACTTTGACCCGGTGGACACCGCTCGGTTGTTCGTTCCAGCTACCCAGCAGATAGAGGGTGGCGCTACGCCGCACTGAGCGCCTACGCCCCAGTGGTTGGTAGCAAGGCGGTAAAGAGCTGGTGCTCACACCGCGCGTCGGAGCATTTGTCGCAAACCCATTGCCAGCGCTGCGTGCTGTCGGGCTGGGAGTTCAGGCCTCGCGCTTGTTCAATAGCCGCCATAGCGCAGTCGCGGCGCTGGGTGCTTTGTCCGTACACCAGGCTAAAGCGCAAGCCGTGGAACTGAAGCACGTCACGTAATCGGGCATCGACCTGGGTTTGCACCAAGCGCCCGTCACGCTGAATACCGTCGGCCACCCAGGGCAAGTCGCGGCCCATCACCAAGGTCAGGTCGTAGATGGCGTGGTGCGCCAGCGCAAACGGGTAGAGCGAGGTATCCGCCAGCAACACATCGCTGTAAACCGCCGTCATGAGTGGCGTGGTGTCGGCTATAAGCACATCGTAGGCGGGGGCGTCGAGCACGCGCTGGGCTTGGGCCTGGGCTATGGTGAGCTGTTCGGGGGCTTGGGGAGTGCGTCCATGCTGTTCGCACCACTCGCGCAGCACTTCGGAGGTGCAATGGGCAGTTTGACCTCGCGCATGAAGGGTGGCGGCCAAAGCCCGCGCCAGCGTGGTTTTGCCAGTGCATTCGGCACCTAAGAGCGCGATTTTCATGGGGCCGGCGGGCAGGCGGCTTTGGCAGATTGGGCGCCCGACTTATTTCGCCACTTGGACAAAAATTTCATTGGGCTTGACCATCCCCAATTCCGAGCGTGCCTTTTCTTCGACCATTTCTAGGCCTTCGCGCAGATCACGAATCTCCGCTTCCATGCGGCCATTGATTTGCTCGGCGCGGGCGTTGCTGCGCTTTTGTGCCGCCAGCTCCTCGTTGAGGCGCGCAACGTTGGGAACGCTGCCACGCCCAAACCAGAGCTGGGTTTGCAGCACCAGCAGCAGGACCAGAAGTGCAGCAGGTATGAGACGCCGACCCATCGCAGTGCTTAACGCAGGTTGTAGAAAGCCGCGCGACCGGGGTACACCGCTACTTCGCCCAAGTCTTCCTCTATGCGCAGCAACTGGTTGTACTTTGCCATCCGGTCCGAGCGGCTCAAGCTGCCAGTCTTAATTTGCCCGGCGTTGGTGCCGACCGCGATGTCGGCAATGGTGGTGTCTTCGGTCTCGCCCGAGCGGTGGCTGATGACGGCGGTGTAGCCCGCGCGCTTGGCCATCTCGATAGCGGCAAAGGTTTCGCTCAGGGTGCCGATCTGGTTGATCTTGACCAGGATCGAGTTGGCGATTCCCTTGTCGATGCCTTCTTTGAGAATCTTGGTGTTGGTGACAAACAGGTCGTCGCCGACGATTTGCACTTTTTTGCCCAAGCGGTCGGTCAGAATCTTCCAGCCGTCCCAGTCGCCCTCGCTCATGCCGTCTTCAATGCTGATGATGGGGTATTTGTCCACCCAGGTGGCCAGCATGTCGGTCCATTCCTGGGCAGTCAGGCTCAGGCCTTCGCCCGCGAGTTCGTATTTGCCGTCTTTGTAAAACTCCGACGCGGCGCAATCCAGGCCCAGGGCGATTTGCTCACCGGCAACGAAACCGGCTTTGTCGATCGCGTCCAAAATCATTTGGATGGCTGCTTCATGGTTAGGTACGTTAGGGGCAAAGCCACCTTCGTCGCCCACGGCGGTACTGATGCCCTTGTCGTGCAAGATTTTCTTAAGCGCGTGGAATACCTCGGCGCCATAGCGCAGCGCTTCGCGAAAGCTGGGAGCACCCACGGGGATGATCATCAGCTCTTGCAGGTCGAGGTTGTTGTTGGCGTGCTCGCCGCCATTGATGACGTTCATCATGGGCACCGGCATTTGCACCGCGCCCATGCCGCCAAAGTAGCGGTACAGGGGCAGGCCAGCCTCTTCTGCTGCGGCACGCGCCACGGCCATGGACACCGCCAACATGGCGTTGGCGCCCAGGCGACTTTTGTTCTCAGTGCCGTCCAGGTCAATCAGCGTCTTGTCCAAAAAGGCTTGTTCGGATGCGTCCAGACCCAGCACGGCCTCTGAGATTTCGGTGTTGATGTGGTCTACTGCTTTGCGCACACCTTTGCCCAGGTATCGCGTTTTGTCTCCATCGCGCAGCTCAATGGCTTCGCGTGAACCGGTGGACGCGCCGGATGGCACGGCGGCGCGGCCCATCACGCCGCTTTCAAGCAGCACATCGCACTCCACGGTCGGGTTGCCCCGACTGTCCAAAATTTCCCTGCCCACTATGTCCACAATTGCACTCATTGCTGGTCTTTCAAAAAATTAAAGTCACATTCATTTGCAGGCTGCGCCTGATAAAGCCGCAGACGGTGCTGGGTTGTACGCCTTTTACTGGAAGTTGGTTTCCAGAAAAGGTGTTTTTTTTGTTACGTAATCCAGCGCCACCAAGGTCTCCAGCAGCGCGCGCATGTGTTTCAGGGGCACGGCGTTGGGTCCGTCACTCAGCGCCTTGGACGGGTCCGGGTGGGTTTCCATGAACAGCCCAGACACGCCCACCGCCACGGCTGCGCGCGCCAGCACCGGCACCATCTCGCGTTGACCGCCGCTGCTGGTGCCTTGCCCGCCGGGCAATTGCACCGAATGCGTGGCGTCAAACACCACAGGCGCCCCGGTTTCGCGCATGATGGCAAGGCTGCGCATGTCGCTCACCAGGTTGTTGTAACCAAAGCTGGCGCCACGCTCGCAGGCCATGAAGTTGTCCTCAACCAAGCCCATTTCACGAGCGGCAGCGCGCGCCTTGTCGATGACGTTTTTCATGTCGCCCGGCGCCAAGAACTGGCCTTTTTTGATGTTCACCGGCTTGCCTGACCGGGCCACGGCGCGAATGAAATCGGTCTGGCGGCACAAAAACGCCGGAGTTTGCAGCACATCGACCACGCTGCACACC
>CAIYQF010000199.1 GCA_903928325.1 uncultured beta proteobacterium
AACCACGCTACGCCCACGCTGTTGGCCGGAGCGGCCAAGGCGCTTGCAAGCCACCCCAAGATCAGTTGCGAGGTGCTGGGCCCGCGCGAAGTGGCTAAGCTGGCCATGGGTGCGTTTCTGGCCGTAGCCCAGGGTTCGGACGAAGCCTTGCGTTTTGTGGTGCTGCGCTACAACGGCGCGACCAAGACCAAAGCCCCCACCGTACTTGTTGGCAAGGGAATTACCTTTGACAGCGGGGGAATCTCGATCAAACCCGCCGCTGAGATGGACGAGATGAAGTTCGACATGTCGGGCGCAGCCAGCGTGCTGGGCACCTTCAAGGCACTGGCTTTGCTCAAGCCATCCATCAACGTGGTGGGGCTGATCCCGGCTTGCGAAAACCTGATCAACGGACGCGCGGTCAAGCCTGGCGACGTGATCACTAGCATGAGCGGCCAAACCATTGAAATTCTCAACACCGACGCCGAGGGGCGCCTGGTGCTGTGCGACGCGCTGAGCTATGCAGAGCGGTTCAAACCGGCAGCCGTGATCGACATTGCAACCCTCACCGGCGCCTGCGTGGTGGCGCTGGGTGCGGTGCGCAGCGGCATGTTTTCGGACAACGAGCCCCTGGCCCAGGCTTTGGGCGCTGCGGGCGAGCGCGCCCAGGATGCGTGCTGGCGCCTGCCGCTCGATGAGGATTACGCCGAAGGCCTGAAGTCCAACTTCGCCGACGTCGCCAACGTAGGCGGCCGCGCGGGTGGGGCCATCACGGCGGCCAAGTTTTTGCAGCGTTTTACTGAAAAATTCCCGTGGGCGCATTTGGATATTGCAGGCAGCGCCTGGAAAAGCGGCGCCAGCAAGGGGGCCACCGGCAGGCCTGTGGGTTTGTTGGTTGAATTTTTGTTGGCCCAGTCCGCAAGCAAGTAAGGGCGGCCATGACGCAGGTCGCGTTTCACTTTGGCGCGCCTGACAAGCTTGCCTACGCGCTGCGCTTGTTGCGCAAAGCCTCCGCCACCGGCGCCCGCATCCTGGTCGTGGCCGACGCCGACCTGTTGCCGCGGCTAGACGCCGCGCTGTGGGCTAGCGCCGCGACCGATTTTCGCCCCCATTGCGTGGGCCATGCGGCGCCGCAGGTGCTTTCCCGCTCGCCGATCGTCCTGGCCGAGCCGGGGCTGGACCTGATGGCGCACACCTATGACGTGTTGGTTAACTTAAGCGTTACGCTGCCCCCCGAAATTGAGCGTTACCAGCGCGTCATTGAGGTGGTCAGCACAGATGACGAAGACCGTGCCCAGGCACGCCCGCGCTGGAAGTGGTACGCCGAACACGGCTATGCCATCGACCGTCACGACTTGCAATTGCGCAGCTAGCCCTGCCTTTTTGCCGGGGTGCAAGGCGCGCTTCCGAAACCGCATGGTTTGCAGGTTAAAATTCGCCCTTCTGGAGAGGTGGATGAGCGGTTTAAGTCACACGCCTGGAAAGCGTGCGAGGGGTAAAACCCTCCGCGGGTTCGAATCCCGCCTTCTCCGCCAGTGATAAGTCTTTGACGGTATCCAACCGTTCAAAGCGAACCCCTAGAAGCCCTAGTTTCCCCGCGAAGCTGGGGCTTTTTTGTTTCCTTGTGTCTTTTCCGGTATTCTTGAAGCCACGATCTGGCGTAGGTATGTTTGTTGGTACGTCGGACAAGACCTGTGGGTATGTAGGTACGGAGGCGGCGCAATGGCTCTGACAGACACGCAAATCAAAAAGGCACGATGTATCGAAAAGCCGGTCAAGATGTTTGACGGCGATGGCTTGTTCCTGCACCTGATGCCCACGGGCAGCAAAATATGGCGGGTGGCCTATCGGGTGGGCGGCAAGCAGAAAATGCTCACTCTTGGCAAGTATCCCGAAATCACACTCTCGCAGGCCCGTGGCCTATGCCTAGAAGCGCGCAAGAAGCTCGCAACCGGCGCTGACCCAGTTGTCGCAAGGCGTGCTGAAGTGAAGGCCCGTGAATCTGCCAACGAAAACAACTTTGAAGCGGTAGCCCGCGCATGGTGGTGGCATTGGAAGGCAGGGCGCACAAGCGACCACCACGTGGCACAGACACTGCGAAGGCTTGTGGCCGACGTTTTTCCTAGGATAGGCACCAGACCTATTGCAGAAATCGAAGCCCCTGAACTGGTGGAGATGGCCAAGGAGATTGAGAAGCGCGGGGCAGGAGAATTAGCTAAGCGGTCGTTACAGACCTGCAGTCAGGTATTCCGGTACGCCATTGCCAACGGTAAGGCGCGGCGTAATCCAGCCGTAGAAATTCGGCCTAGCGACGTGCTCAAGGCCCGAAAGGTAGAGAACTATGCACGTGTCGGGGCAGGGGAGTTGCCACCACTTATGCGCAAGGTGGAGGCCTACAAAGGCAAGCCCACTACCCGGCTCGCCATGAAGTTAATGGCCCTGACTTTTGTCCGCACGGGTGAGCTGATAGGGGCCAAGTGGTCAGAATTCAACCTAGACGCGGCGCGGTGGGACATACCCGGCGAGCGCATGAAGATGAAGACGCCGCACGTCGTGCCATTGTCAAGTCAAGCGATTGACGTGCTCAAAACGCTACACACCATCACGGGAGACCGCGAGCTACTTTTTCCGGGTGAGCGGGATCATGCGCGCCCAATGTCAAACAATACAATTTTGAAGGCGCTGGAAATCATGGGTTACAAACACCAGATGACCGGCCACGGTTTCCGGGGCATAGCGTCCACGGTACTTCATGAACACGGGTTCGAGCATGCCCACATTGAGGCACAGTTAGCCCATGCAGAACGCAATAGCGTAAGCGCCGCCTACAACCACGCGGTGTACCTTCCGCAGCGCGCGGCAATGATGGCCTGGTGGGGTACTTTCATCGAGTCTGCCGCTAGGGGTAACGTTGTCCCCTTGCGAAAGCTAACCGCTTAGGGCAAGGCGATGCAAGAGCGTGAATTGCGGGACTTCGTTCGAGCAGTGCAAGATTTTCAGCGTCGCGAGGGCTGCTCTTTTGAGCTAGCGAAGTCAGAAGTCGCTCGCATGCTTGGGGTTGTGTCGCCTTTAGAAGGGAACGGCATCGTGCCTCTGCCTGCTTCACTCACGCGTAGAAGGCGCGGTCGGGGACCTAAGCAGGGGCAAACTAAAGCCGATTTTGTAGCGGCTGTGGCGGTCTACTTTGAATCGGTTGGTGCGGGAAAAGAGCAATCCGTAAACATGGCACAAGGGTGGCTTGGTATCAGTGTTCCGAGGCAAAGTGCGAGGGATGCCATAGCCCGATTTAGGGAGATCACGACTCCCAGCCAGTACAAGATACAAGCTCAATGGGCATGTGCAAAACAGCCCAATCCGAACGTAACGCCTTTACCTCAAAGTGTTTCCAAACGTCGGAAGCGCCGACAAACGACGGCGAATAACCCGTCATTTATCTAGCAATTTCGGATCGAAGATAAGCCCATCACGAATCAAAGGGGCTTATATGGACACAGTAATTGAATCGGCACTGGCAACGGCGCAACATCAAACCCGCGCAAGGCTTTACGCCCAGCCAGACATTCTGGCGCGTGGCAAATTTTCAAAGTCGCACCTTTATAACCTTATGGCACGGGGACACTTCCCGAAACCATGCCTGCGCATGGGGCTACGTTTTACAAGATGGGCCGCTGCAGATGTAGACATCTGGTTCCAAGCCCCTGCCGCATGGATAGCAGCGAACGCTGAAGGGCCTTCGGCATGAACGCCGAACTTCTAAAAACGGAGCTTGCCCACGCCGAACAAGCCGAGCTTGAAAGCGACGACCAGTTGCGCAACTTATCGGCATTGATCGACAAAGCTAGCACACCGAATTCCGAACTGAATGCGACTGACTGTTCCAAGCTCGTGGCCGCTGCGCTGGCATTGAACGAGCGTTTGCGGGTACGCACTAAGGCCATCAGGAGCGCAATTCGGACCGTTGAAGTTGATGCGGAATACGCGGAGCGAGCCAAAGCTAGCCCCAAGCGCAAAGCCGATTAACTCAAAAAAATGCCCCGACACAAAGAGGGCGGGGCAAAAGGATTTATCGATGCCTATTTTACAAAATGAAGCTGATCGCGGCAAGGGTGATGACGTTGCCCGCCCCGTTGAAATCACTGCGGAGGATTGCTATTCCGAGTTGTCCGTGAAGGGTACAAAAGGCATACAGGGGATAGTTACCAACGGCCCCGGAGATAAACCCAACGACCATAAATGGAATTTGGGGGGCGCTGTACAAGGTCTATGGATGGCTGAGAAGTCGGCAAACAAAAGACCGGCCTACATGATCATGGCGGCATTTGACCCTGGGTCTGTCGCACGCTGGAGGGGGCGCAGCTGCGCAAATGTCGTTGCGCTTCAGGGCTTCTGGATTGACGTTGAAGGCAGTCTTGAAAAAGGAGGCTACGACGGAGCGCAGGCGGTATCTACTGCCGTAAAGGCGTTTCGTCTTCAGACTGGTTTGTTACCGACGCACGTTATTTTCACAGGTAGCGGTGGCGTACACCTGCACTATGTAATCTCTGAAACGATCAGCCTAGAGGTGTGGGCACCACGTGCGAAGGCATTGGTTGCACTTTGTGTTGAATACGGTTTCAAAATAGACGCACAGTGCACCACAGATGCCGCCCGTTTTATGCGTGCGCCCGGTTCGATTCACCAAAAGACGGACAAGGTCGTTACGGCGTACCGTTGGAAATCACAGCCTTACACCCTTGATGAGTTTGACGCGCTGATCGGCTACGACTCTGCGCCCACGCCGCAAGTGCTGCCCACACAAACGCGGAAGTGGGACGCATCCATTAATTCAGATGTATCCCCGGATTACCCAGCATACAGCTACAAGAAAGCTGCGGAGAAGTGTGGCGCCATGCGCATGGCGGCGCTGTGGAACGGACGCGATACACCTTACCCCGTCTGGATTCTTGCCTTACGCACTGCAGCGCTATCCGTTGAGGGGCGCGAATACGCGCATGAGATTAGCTGCGGCCACGGTGAATATGACGCAGCAGAAACCGACCGCAAGTTGGGCAGCTTGACCGGTGGCCCGGCCAGTTGCAAGACCTGGGCGGATGCATGGGGGAGTGCTGGGCCTTGTGAATCCTGCGAGCAATGGAGAGCGCAATGAACCCTAATGCTGCACGCAGATATCCTCATCTAATCTACGGCGTGGTTCAGCCGCAGATAGCCGTATCCGTGGTGAACCTGCCCCAAACGCTAGGCCGAATACCGGTTAACTTGCTAAAGGAGCACTGTCCCGACTGGGTGATGCGCGAGGGGCAACCCACTCGAATGCTGAACACTTCTGCCAATGTGGCAGCGTTGGCCCGTCTGGGGGGCTGGTCTATGCGCTTCAACGAGATGACCAAGTGCACCGAATTGACGGGCGATGGTGTCATCGTACCGGAAGACGATCAGGAGAACGTAGCACTAACCCTTTTTGGTGACTTCGCAGTACGGCACGGGATGTCCCGTGAAGGCTTGGGTGAACTGGTGGATGCAGTGGCACGAACCAATGCTTATCACTCTGTACGTGACTGGATTTGCGCTATCCCGTGGGATGGCTTAGACCGGATGACCTTGTTTGCCAACACGCTGCACCTCAAACACCAGGGGAGGGCGACGTTGGCCTATCGCATGTTGCATAAGTGGATGTTGCAAGTGATCGGCGCGATGATGGAGCCGGATGGCATTGCCGCTGCGGGGGTGCTTGTTCTGGCTGGCCCCCAATACAAGGGCAAAACCTACTGGGTAACCAATCTAGTCCCGGTGGCCGGAGCGGTGACTGCAGGTATCACGTTAGACCCGAATAACAAGGACACAGTGCTGAAGGCAATTCGCTGCCTGATTGGGGAATTGGGCGAACTTGACGGAACAACACGCAAAGCCGACGTTGCTGTGCTCAAGGCCTTCATCACAGATCGCGTTGACGAAATCAGGCTTCCATATGCACGTCGCGCGGCGCGGTTTAAGCGTAGAACCGTGTTCTGCGCGACCGTCAACGGCACTGGGTTTCTGGTTGATGACACCGGTAACCGGCGGTTCTGGGTTATAGAGGTCGCACACTGTGATGTTCTGGACGCTGCGACGATGCAGCAAGTCTGGGCCCAATACCTGCACCTCTATCAGCACGGCGAACGCTGGCACCTGGAGCCTGAGCTACTGGTAGAAATAAATTCCCATAACCGCGACTATGAGGCAGTGGACCCGCTGGCTGAACGCATCGCCACGCGCTACGACTGGCGCGGGGTTGTCGTATCCGGGATAACAATGGCCAACCGGACGCAGTACCCGGCAATTACGTGGAAGACCGCCACCCAAGTTTGCATTGAAGTTGGCATTCCTGATCCAAAGCGCAGCGATGCCACAAAAGTCGGTTCAATTGTTCGCAAGTTGCACGAAGGCATCGAGAGTGTCACGCCGGAGGTGGTGGCACTGTTGGAGCGGCGCTCCGATGGGTTGCGGCTGTTCGCGGTGCCACGTGGCACGCGGGCGATTACTGTGGGGTACTAAAAAATGATGTTTCTCAGTGACGACGGAGTGCCACTCCGCGCCAGCTTGGCACTAAGGTGGCACGACACCGATAAGGCACTGCCCAGGGGAGAACATCGCTCAACACAACTTTTTCAGTGCCACGTGCCAAGCAATACATAACAAAAAAGGAAATGCAGATAGAGGGGGTACACGGGGCGCGGGGGAGATTTATAGAAACTCGTGACACTCTCGGCACGTGGCACTCCGAGGGTGTCCCGAATTTTGTGTAAACGGAGCGAGTGTTAATTCGTCGGCATCCTTTCCCCAAATTGAATGGTAAACCGGTTCAGCACGGGCTTCCAATTTTGTACGAGGGTGTCCCGAATTTTGTGTAAACGGAGCGAGTGTTAATTCGTCGGCATCCTTTCCCCAAATTGAATGGTAAACCGGTTCAGCACGGGCTTCCAATTTTGTACCGGCATCGTCCACTTCTTGGCAATGTTGTTCAGCGCCAAATAGAACAATTTCAGCAACGCCTCGTCGCTGGGAAACGAGCCACGGTTCTTCGTGATCTTGCGCAAACTCATATTCACG
>CAIYQF010000200.1 GCA_903928325.1 uncultured beta proteobacterium
GCAGCTTGCGGTGGGCAAGCGTGGGGTGGATGACCGACTTTTCGACGTCGTCTGGGCTGATGTGCATGACATGGGCTTCCGTGTGGTCGATCCAGACCAGAGCATGGTAATGAGACAAAGCGGGCTCCTAAGAAAACGAGATGGATGGCAATAGCATTCATCATGCGCTCGCATCGGGCCGTCGAGGGCCTTGTTGCGTCCGAGCAAAGCGTTCATTCGCCTTGTCCTGATACAGGTCAATAGGCGCGCTCGTGGGGCTGGCGCGGCCAATCGGACCGGACTTGATTTTGGTCAAGCCCGGCATATGGATGCGCCCCTAGACTGGCTCCATGAGTTCAAGCTTTCGCTGCCTGGTTCGGCTTTTTTGTGTTTGGGGCGCTTGCGCTTTTTTTGTGTCGACCTATGCCGCTGGCCTTGGCCTTTGCACCAGTGGGACGCGGCAATCGCCCATCGACATCACTGGCGCAGTGCGCCAAAACCTCCCCCCGCTGCAATTCGCCTACCGCCCAGAACCCTTGAAAATTGCCAATGACGGACACACTGTGCGGGTCCGGTTTGGTTTGGGGTCGGAGTTGCATATTGCAAATACGGTCTACCGGCTGCAACAGTTTCACTTTCATACCCCAGGGGGCGACCGCATCGGGGGTGAAGAGTTTCCCATGGTGGCGCACCTGCTGCACAAAAGCCCGTCCGGTCAATTGCTTGCGCTGGCCGTACTGTTTCGCCTTGGCGCCCAGAACCCCACTCTGGACAAGCTGCTGCCCCGCCTGCCCGTCGATGTGGATGGTGACCATGTGGACTCTGACGTAAGTGTCGATGCCAGCGCCCTCTTGCCACCCACCCACGGGTACTACCGCTACCTGGGTTCATTGACGGCACCGCCTTGCACCGAGGGCGTGCAATGGATTGTGATGAAAACAGCCACCACGCTGTCCGCCGCCCAACTGGCCCAGTACAAAGCCCGGTTTGCCGACAACTCACGCGCCGTACAAGCCATCAACCATCGTACGGTTTATGAAAGTCCTTAACGCCACATGTTCAGTGAATGCCTCAACTATGAAAACTGATTCCCGGTGTCTCTTCTGGCTACGGCCTTGGCTGCTTTGCGCGTGTGTTGGTGTTGGAATGGTTGGCCCGCTGGGGGCAGAAACTTCACAAAAACCGTCCAAAACGACCAAAACGGCAGGCGACGGTGGCGTTGAAGTGGTGGTGACGCAGGACATGACCGGTGCGGGTCAAGCCTCCAGCGGTGAGATGCTGCCGCCGATACCGCCAGACACGGGGGACCGCAAGCACCCGGTCGCGTCTTGGGGCAAGCCCTTGCCCTACCCGATTCTGGTAGCAGACCGTCGCAACAACCGGTTGATCGAAATTGCCCCCAACAAAAAAATCCTGTGGGAGTTTGGCTCACCCAGCTTGAAGCTGTACCGTGGCAACGAGGACGTCAACTTCTCGCCCGATGGTCGGCAGCTGGCCGTGAGCGAGGAAGACAATTTTGATATCCACATCGTTGACTTTGAATCACGCCAAATTACCTGGACCTACGGCATTCCCGACCACAAAGGCAATGCCAATGGTCTGCTCAACTACCCTGACGACGCCCACATCCTGGCCGATGGCAAGTTCCTGACAGCTGACATTCGCAATTGCCGGGTGCTCATCATCGACCCCAAAGACAACCGCATCCTGACCCAGTGGGGCACGCCCGGCAAATGCCGCCACGACCCGCCCACCCTGTTGGGTTACCCCAACGGGGCCACGCCCATGGATAACGGCGACATCCTGGTCTCCGAGATCGTGGATGCCAAAATCTCGCGCATCACGCGTGCAGGCAAGGTGGTTTGGAGCGTCTCGGCGCCCAACATCCGCTACCCCTCGGACGCGTTCCCCACAGTGGACGGCAAGCAGGTCATCGTTGCAGACTTCTCCAAGCCCGGTCGGGTGGTTATTTTTGATCCGGCCACGCGGAAAATCAGTTGGGAATACGCTGTCAAGGACGGCCCGGGCAGTTTGGACCACTGCTCCATCGCCCGCGAGTTGCCCGACACGGGGGACATCTTGGTGGTAGATGACCTCAATGACCGCGTGGTGGTCATTGACCGACAGACCAAACAAATCATCTGGCAGTATGGTGAAAAGGGTAAAAAGGGCTTTACCCCAGGTCTGCTGCACTACCCCGACGGCATCGATATCGATGTATTTCGGGACTGGAAGTCGGCACCACGCAAATAGTAGGGTGGCCCCTGGTTGGCGCAGCTTATTGCAGGCGTTGGCGGTGGCGGGCGATTTGCAGGAGCACCTGCTCAGGCGCGGTGCCGCCCAGGGTGTTGCGCGCGTTGAGCGAGCCTGACAGGCTCAGGCACGCAAACACATCCTCGCTAATTTCCGCATGAAACTGCTGTAGCGTTTTCAGGGGTAATTCGGACAAATCCTGGCCCAGGCTTTGTGCCGCTTTGACGGCGTGGGCCACCACTTCGTGGGCATCGCGAAAGGGCAGGCCTTTTTTCACCAGGTAGTCTGCCAGGTCGGTGGCGGTGGCGTAGCCCTTTTGTGCTGCGGCCTGCATGGCGCTGGGATGGACCGTGATGCCACCGTCCTTTTTTCCAGACGTGGCATTCCATTGGCCGCCCACCATCTCGCTGAAAATTCTGAGGGTGTCCTTGAGTGTGTCAACGGTGTCAAACAGGGGCTCTTTGTCCTCCTGGTTGTCTTTGTTGTAGGCCAGTGGTTGCGCTTTCATGAGGGTGAGGAGGCCCATCAAGTGGCCCACTACGCGCCCGGTCTTGCCACGTGCGAGTTCGGGCACGTCGGGGTTTTTCTTCTGCGGCATGATGGAGCTGCCGGTGGTAAAGCGGTCGGCGATGCGGATAAAGCCGAAGTTTTGGCTCATCCACAAAATCAGCTCTTCGCTCAAACGGCTGATGTGCACCATGCAAATGCTCGCTGCTGCCGTGAATTCCATCGCAAAGTCCCGGTCGCTTACCGCGTCCAGGCTGTTTTGGCACACGGCTGGGTGGCCGTCTTCATCCACCATGCACAGGCTGCGTGCAACGCGCTCGCGGTCCAGCGGGTAGGTGGTGCCCGCCAGTGCGGCAGATCCCAGCGGCAGGCGGTTGACGCGTTTGCGCACATCGTGCATGCGCTCGGCGTCGCGGGCGAACATTTCCACATAGGCCAACAGGTGGTGGGCAAAGCTGACCGGTTGGGCCACTTGCAAATGGGTAAAACCCGGCAGGATGGTTTCGGTATGGAGCTGCGCCACATCGACCAGGGAGTTTTGCAAGTCCGCCAGCAGCTCGATGATCAGGTCCATTTCGCCGCGCAACCACAGGCGCACGTCGGTGGCCACCTGGTCGTTACGACTGCGCCCCGTGTGCAGCCGCTTGCCCGCGTCGCCCACCAATTGGGTGAGCCGCGCCTCGATGTTGAGGTGGACGTCCTCCAAGTCAAGCTTCCATTCAAACGTACCTGCAGCGATGTCGTTCTGGATTTGGGCCATGCCACGGGCAATGGAGGCATGGTCGTCGGCACTGATGATGCCCTGGTGGCAAAGCATCTCGGCATGTGCCAGGCTTGCCGTGATGTCGGCCTGCCACAGCCGCTTGTCAAAAAATACGCTGGCCGTGTAGCGCTTGACCAACTCGCTCATCGGTTCAGAAAACAGCGCCGACCAGGCTTGGGATTTTTTATCGAGTTGGTTTGTCATAGCCCGATTTTATCGGTGCCACGGCCAGATCCGCCGTTTGGCTCGGGTTCTGGCAGCCTTAACCCGTGTTGCGTAGCCCGGCCGCTATGCCGTTGATCGAAATGTGAATGCCGCGGCGCACGCGTTCGTCTGACTGGCCCGCGCGGTACCGCCGTACCAGCTCCACCTGCAGGTGGTGCAGCGGGTCGATGTAGGGGAAGCGGTGTCGGATCGAGCGCTGCAAGGCCGCGTTGTTGGCCAGGCGCTGCTTGTGGCCGGTAATGAGCGACAAGGCGTCTGCCGTGCTATGCCACTCGGCCTCGATGGCGGAAAAAATCTTTTTGCGCAGGCGCGCGTCGCTCACCAGCTCGGAGTAGCGCGAGGCCAATGCCAAGTCGCTCTTGGCCATCACCATGTCCATATTGGACAGCAGCGTTTGGAAAAACGGCCACTGGCGCACCATTTTTTGTAGCAAAGCGGTGCGCTCCTTGGTTTTCGCGGGGCTGTGTTCGCCCTGTGCTCCGTGAATAAATTCTTGCACTGCCGCGCCAAAACCAAACCAACCCGGCAGCGTTAGGCGGCATTGGCCCCAGCTAAATCCCCAGGGAATCGCGCGCAGGTCTTCAATGGCCTGGCTGGCCTTGCGCGAGGCCGGGCGCGAGCCGATATTTAATTCGGCAATTTCTCGCAGTGGCGTGGAGCTGAAAAAGTAGTTGGCAAAACCAGGGGTTTCGTACACCAGCTTGCGGTAGGCCGCCATGCTGCTGGCCGAGAGTTCAGCGGCGGCGGCCAAAAATGCCTTGGTTGCGGGTTTGGTGGCCTGCAGCAAGGTGGCCTCGAGCGTGGCGGCGACCAGGGTTTCGAGGTTGCGTCGCCCGATTTCGGGGTTGGCGTACTTGGAGCCGATCACCTCGCCTTGTTCGGTCAGGCGGATTTGCCCTCGTACCGTGCCCGGGGGCTGCGCCAAAATGGCCTGGTAGCTCGGGCCGCCGCCGCGCCCCACCGTGCCGCCACGGCCGTGGAACATGCGCAGCTGGATGGCGTGCGCCGCGTCAATCTCGTCAAACAGCTCCACCAAGGCAATTTCGGCCCGGTACAACTCCCAGTTGCTGGTGAATATGCCGCCGTCTTTGTTGCTGTCGGAGTACCCCAGCATGATGTCTTGTTCACCGCCGCTGCGTTTGACCAGTGCCGCAATGCCGTCCAGGGCATAAAACTCCCGCATGATGGGCGCGGCGTTGCGCAGGTCTTCGATGGTTTCGAACAGGGGAACGACAATCAAATCGCAGTGCGCGTCGGTGTCCACGGTGCCGCGCAACAAGCCCACTTCCTTTTGCAATAGCAGCACTTCGAGCAAATCGCTCACGCTTTCGGTGTGGCTGATGATGTAATGGCGTATGGCCTGGACGCCAAAGCGCTCGCGCATCGCCCGTGCCATGGCAAAAATGGCCAGTTCGCTTTGGGTATGCGCCGAGTAGCTGGCGCCTTGCACCTGCAGTGACCGCGCGTCGCGTAGCAAACCCATGAGCAGGCTGCGTTTTTGGGCCTCGTCGAGCGCGCTGTAGTCGCTGTGCACCCGCGCGGTGCGCAGCAATTCGGCCACCACTTCTTCGTGCTTGTCCGAGCTTTGGCGCAAATCCACCGTGGCCAGGTGAAAACCAAAGACTTCCGCGGCGCGAATCAAGGGATGCAGGCGCTGCGCGGTCAGTGCCTGGCCATGGTGTGCGATGAGCGAACTCTCCAGCGTGCGCAAGTCAGCCACCAGTTCCTCGGCCAAGCGGTAGGGGTTTTGCGGCGCCACGGCGTGGCGCGCGGCGTCGGTGCCGGTGAGTTCGTGCAAAGTGGCGGCCAAGCGCGCGTACATGCCGATCAGTGCGCGCCGGTAGGGCTCGTCCTGGCGGTGTTCGTTGCCGTCGGGGCTGAGCTCGGCTAGCGCACGCATCTGCGGGCTGCAATCGGCCAACATGGCCGAAATCGACAATTCGCCACCCAAAAAATGCACCTCGGTCAGGTAGTGGCGCAACGCCACTTCGCTTTGGCGGCGCATTGCGTACTCCAGGGTTTGTGCGCTGACGTTCGGGTTGCCATCGCGGTCTCCGCCTATCCACTGGCCCATGCGCAAAAAACTGTGTACCGGGTACTGGCCCAGCGTCTGTTCCAGGTTGGCGTAGATTTTTGGGATTTCCCGCAAAAACGTCGACTCGTAGTAACTCAGGGCGTTTTCCACCTCGTCGGCTACGGTCAGTTTGCTGTAGCGCAGCAAGCGGGTTTGCCACAGCTGCATCACGCGGGCGCGGATCTGGGCTTCATTGGCCGCCAGTTCACGCGGCGTCAGGGCGTCTTTTTTGCTGTCGGGGGCCGCGCTGTTGCGTTTGATGTCATCGCGCGTGGTCAGCAGCCGAGCGATGGCGCGTTCGGCGTCCAGAATACTCTTACGCTGCACCTCGGTAGGGTGCGCGGTCAGGACCGGAGAGACAAAACTCTGGGCCAGCGACTGCGATATTGCTTTGGGCGCAATGCCGGCCCAGCGCAGGCGCGAGATGGCCACTTCAATGCTGCCCTCCTGGGTGTCGCCGGCGCGCTCGTGGATGGCACGGCGGCGAATATGGTGGCGGTCCTCGGCCAAATTGGCCAAGTGGCTGAAATAGGTAAACGCCCGCACCACGCTGACGGTTTGGTCGGCGCTAAGCCCTTTGAGCAGCCGCTTCAAGGCCCGGTCGGCTTCGTGGTCGGCGTCGCGGCGAAACGCCACCGACAAGGTGCGAACCTGCTCCACCAGCTCAAAAGCGGCCACGCCGTCTTGCTCGCGAATCACATCGCCCAGGATGCGCCCAAGCAGGCGGATGTCCTCAACCAAGGGCCGTTCATCGCCTTTGTTGCGCCCTGAGGGTGTGGTGGTGGAAGTTTTCATGGTGGGAGCAATCGGCAAAATCTGGCCCTCAAGGGGTGGTTGGTAGAGTGCTATGTAGGGCCAAGCACGGCCTTAGGGAGGGCCGCGGCTCATGCTAGCATTCCCTAAGGCGTATAGACCCCCACTAATTACCAACAGGTTACGACTTTGCACCACTTCACCATAGCGACCCGCGAGAGTCGCCTCGCCCTTTGGCAGGCCGAACACGTGCAATCCCTGTTGCGCACGCAAGGCCACACCGTGACGCTCTTGGGCATGACCACCAAAGGCGACCAAATTTTGGACCGGTCCCTGAGCAAAGTGGGCGGCAAAGGGCTTTTTGTTAAAGAGCTGGAGACGGCCTTGGAGGAAGGCCGGGCCGATCTGGCCGTGCATTCCCTCAAAGACGTTCCCATGGAGCTGCCTGCCGGTTTTGTTTTGGCTTGTGTGATGGAGCGGGAAGACCCGCGCGACGCCTGGGTCTCCAACACCTACCCCAGCCTGCAGGCGCTGCCCCAGGGTGCATTGGTGGGCACGTCCAGCCTGCGCCGCGTGGCCCTTCTGCGTGCGCTGCGACCCGACCTGCGGGTTGAACCCCTGCGCGGCAATTTGGATACACGGCTGAAAAAACTCGACAGCGATTTGTACGATGGCATCGTGCTGGCCGCAGCAGGATTAAAACGCCTGGGTTTGGGCGCTCGCATCGCCCAGGTGTTTGAGCCCGACCAGATGCTGCCTGCGGCCGGGCAGGGCGCCTTGGGCATCGAAATTCCCCAGGGGCGTGA
>CAIYQF010000201.1 GCA_903928325.1 uncultured beta proteobacterium
ACCCGAGAAAACCACCATGGAACTCAAACGCATCCTCGCCAACGACACCAAGAGTGCCACCGACCGCGCCATGGCCCTGTATGGGCGCGACGTGTTGATTATTTCCAACCATACCGTTGACGGACAAACCGAACTGGTGGTGGCTCTGGACATCGGTGAGCAAAGCATGGACTCCACGGTGTCTGCGCCGCTCGCCTACACGCAATCAGCGTCGGCACAGGCCCCATCGAGCAACTTTATGGACCACCTGGCCCAGGCCCAAGGCCGCGCGCCAGTTAGTCAGGAGGGCGCCGGTGGGCGCAAAGAGCCTGTTTTGGCCAAGGTCGATGATGAGCGCGACTACCTGCGCAGCCGTGAAATCATGGACATGATCCGTGACGAGCTGGCCAGCTTGCGCCGTGAAATCAGCTTGAGTCAAAAAACCCTGGGTTGGCAAAGCAGCTTGAACCTTTCGCCCGAGGTGGAAGACTTGCTGGGCTCGTTTACCCGGGCGGGCATGCCCACGGGACTGCGCACCTTGTTGCTCGACACCGTCAAAGACATGCGTAGCGAGCACGAAGCCTTGCTGGCCGTTCGCAGCCAACTCGAGCAAATCGCGCGCCGACCCAGCATTGCCCTGCCCATGGCGGGTATTCACCTGCTTGCCGGCCCCTCGGGCTCGGGCAAGTCCATGATGGTGATGCGCCTGGCCAACCATGCAGCCGCACAGATGGGCCACGACAAAGTGGCCATCGTCAGTTACTGTGACGAACGCGTGGGCGCTTGGGCCCACACCCAAACCATGGCTGCCCAAGTGGGTGTTGAATGTTTTCGTGCCGATACGAGCGTCGAGCTCAGCACGGTGCTAGACGCGCTGGCGGGTCGGCGCTTGGTTCTGATTGACACGGCCGGCGCCCACATGCCTGAGCGCATCACCGAAATCCAGTCGGCGTGCCCGGCCTGTGAGGCCCACGCTGTGGTTTCTGCAGACGCTTCTTCGGCCACTTTGCGCCGCACCCTGAGGACTTCGGGCATCCGCTGGAACAGCCTCATGGTGAGCAAGCTTGACGAATCCATACAGCCTTGGCCTTTGGTGGAGTTTCTCTGCGATAATTTTCTGTCGCTCTCAGCCGCGAGTGATGGGCCCCAGCTTGGCGCTTTGAAGCGCGATCTGGGCACCGGTGCGTTGGTTGAAATGGCGGTGGCCCAGCTCTCCCGGGCGCCCGAATCCGTGGCTCCCTTGGTGCCCATCCAGGTGGCAAAGCCCATTTCGATCAAATTGCAACCGCCATCCCCGCGACTTTTTGCGCCTGCCAGCCCCCGTGGCTTGCGTGGCCCCTTCAATTGAGAAACCAGTAAATCCATAATGAAAAAGTCGGTTCGTACGGAAGTTATCGGCATTGCGAGCGGCAAAGGCGGTGTGGGTAAAACAACAGTGGCCGTGAACTTGGCGATTTCGCTGAGCATGATGGGCCACCGCGTGATGTTGTTTGACGCCGATTTGGGGTTGGCCAATTCCCAGATCGCTTTAGGATGCGCCTGCCCCTTCAATTTGAGCCACTTCATGAGTGGCCAAAAGACCTTGCAAGAAATCACCGTCACCTCGCGCCACGGCGTCATGCTGGTGCCTGGGGCCTCTGGCGTTAAAGAACTTGCCGCCCTGACCCGCGTGCAGGCATCACGCATCGTCCAGGCCTTTAGCGCCCTGGAAGACGATATCGACTACCTGATTGTGGACATGGCTGCCGGGATTTCCCCCTCAGTGCTGGCGTTCATGGGGGCTTGCCAGCGGCGGTTTATTGTGGTTCGCGACGATCCGTCGTCGATTGCCGACGCCTACGGCACCATCAAAGTCCTGATTCAGGATTACGATCTCAACGAGATCTACATCATCCCCAACGCGGTTGCCAGCCAGGCCGATGGTCAAAACCTTTTTCGCCGAATCAACCAGGTGTGTGCCCAGTTTTTGAACTACACCACGCACTATCTGGGTTCGGTGGAAAATGACGACATGATCCTGGCCGCCCACAAAAAGTACGAGCCAGTCATGGAATACGCGCCGCGCAGCAACAGCGCTCGGGATTTCAAGCGGCTGGCCAAGTCCATCACGCAAATGCCGCCGATTGCCAACTTTTCAGGCGGCATGCAGTTTTTTGTAGAACGACTGGTTCGGTACCAGGCCTGAACCGCAATGGCCGTGTCCACCCGCTTGTACGAAGACGCCCACGACAACAGCGAAGCGCTGGTGCTGGCGCATTTGGGCATGGTCAAACGGGTTGCCTTGCACCTAAAGGTGCGTATTCCCCCGTTTATGGAGCTCGATGAGCTGATCCAGGTGGGAATGATCGGTTTGTTAGAGGCCGCGAGGGCTTACAACCCGTCCAAAGGCATCGAGTTCGAGAATTTTGCGCTCAGCCGTGTGCGCGGGGCCATACTGGACGAGGTGCGCCAGCTGTCCTATCTGCCGCGGTCCGCCGTGGCGTTTAACAAGTCGGAAAACAAGGCCACCAATGTGTTGGCCAGCGAGCTGGGCAGGGCCCCCACCGAGTCGGAGCTTGCCGACCACATGGGAGATGACTTGGACATGTTCCAAAAGCGCCGGGGTAATGCCAAACGCTTCGAGACCATGTCCATGGAGGTGCTAACCGACGAAGTCATGGGCATTGCAGACGACCGCTCTCGCCAGCCCGAGGCGATTGTGGAGCACCAGGACTTCATGCGCGCCGTCACGCAGGCGATTGCCGATTTGCCCGAACGCGACCAGTTGCTGATGTCGCTGTACTACGTAGAAGAACTCAATCTCAAGGAAATTGGGGAAACTTTGGGCGTGACCGAGTCCCGCATAAGCCAGTTGTTGACGGGAATTGTGAAGAAACTGCGTGTGACGCTCCAAATTGAAGGCGCTCCAAAAACGCCGCCACCAAAGGCCGGTCGTGCGCACTAGGTCGGAAAAGCTCAAGTTTTCAAAAACCGTGTCGATGTCCAGTGGGTACGCAAACCCAGTAGGAGAAACCGACATGCGACTTCACTTCAAAGCCATGGAATCTTATGGTTCTGACAATTTGGCATCCCAGGCATCCGTTGCAAACAACGTGGCCCTGATCCAGATGCTGTTTGACGGCTTGGTCGATAGCCTGGCTGCGGCCCACGGCCACTTGAAGCACGGTGCGATCCAAGAAAAAGGCAAGTGCATTTCCCGGGCCAGCCGCATTGTGGTGGGATTGCAAGGCTCGCTTGACTTTGCCAAAGGCGGTGAGTTGGCACAAAACTTGAATGACTTGTACAGCTACGTGACCAGGCGTCTGATTTTCGCCAATGCCCACAACGACCTTTCGGCTTTGGAAGAGGTGCAGGGTTTGATGGTTGAAATTAGAAGTGCATGGCAAGAAGTGCCGACCTTGCTGCCTGTGCAACTGGCGGCAAAACTGCACTGAGCCAACGCACAGACCCGCCACAGATGGTGGCGGGTATGCCAGTTTGAAATTGTGCACCAACCTTCTGGGTTGGTGTTTACCAGGTGGATGGGCTAGAACGAGGCCATCCACTGTCCTTATTTGGGAACGACTATGTTTGGCATCATTGGGATAGTTTTTTTGAATGTCTGTGTGTTCGGCAGCTTCATCGTAGGCGGCGGGAACCTGCACCCCTTCATTCACGCCGCTCCCATTGAGGGCTGGTGTATTTTTGGCTCTGCCATTGGCGGCATGCTGATTGGCAACAGTCCGGACGTGGTCAAGGCGGTTGCAGCGGGCATTGGACGCTGCTTCAAGGGCTCCAAGTACCACAAGGACGACTACCTCAACACCATTTTTTGCGTCTCCAAGGTGATGAAGACGCTTAAGGCCGAAGGTGCAGTGGCCCTGGAAGCCCATATCGAAACCCCTGAATCCAGCGCTATTTTTAGCGAATACCCCAAGATTTTGGCCGACCACGCCTTGTTGCACCTGATTACCGACACCGTGCGACTGATGGTGGTGTCGCAAGGCACGCTCAGCCCCATGGCGGTGGAAGAAGTCATGGACAGCTCCATCAAATCCCACCACCACGATGAACTAAAGGCCTCCGACGCCATTGGTACGTTGGCCGGCGCCTTGCCCGCTCTGGGTATTGTGTCGTGTGTGATGGGCGTGGTGAAAACCATGGACGCCATCGACCAACCCCCGGCCATTCTGGGTGGTTTGGTGGGCGCTGCACTGGTGGGAACCTTCATCGGCGTGTTCTTGGCTTACGGATTTTTTGAGCCCTTTGCCAAGCGCCTGGCGCAAATCATTGAGGACGAGGCTTGCATGTACGGTGTGGTTAAGCAAATCATCATCGGCACCATGCATGGCCACCCCATGCCTTTGATTTTGGAGGCCGCCCGCGTGTGCATCAGCCACCACAACCAACCCAGCTTCGCAGAAGTGTTTGACGGTTTGCGGGGTAAATAAGCATGGCCACTGAGGCTGCACCCGCCACCGAAGAGGAAAAAAAGGCCGCTGACGCCGCCGCTGCGCCGCAGGCGACCGACGTTGAGGCGCCGCCGGCAGAAGCCGCCCTGGCGCCCATCATTGTCAAGAAGATTGCCGCCGGCCACGGCGGCGCCCACGGTGGTGCTTGGAAAATCGCGCTGGCCGACATGATGACGGCCATGATGGCCTTCTTCTTGCTGATGTGGATTTTGGGTGCTACCAACGACTCGCAGCGCAAAAGTGTGGCCGATTACTTCAAACCGTCCTCGCAAAGCGCGATTCCCATGGGCGCACTGGCAGGCTCCAACGGCATTTTGGGCGGCCGTTCCATCATTGACCCCGACGGGTTTCCCTACACCGCCAAACAGACCGCCGCCATGGAGCGCTTGACGCCGCGCTCCGAGGGCGGACCCACCGAAAACGACCCCTCGCCCAACAGCGAGAACGCGCGCGACAACGACGCCAAAACCCAAAAACAGGCTGAAGGCCAGGGCGGCGACCAGTCGTCCGACAAATCCAACTTTGACCAACTGGAAAAGGAAGTCAAAGAGCAACTTGCCGCTAACCCTGCACTCGAGCAGGTGAAAAACCAGGTGCAGTTCGTGCGCGACAAAGAGGGCTTGCGCATTGACGTCATCGATAAGGCGGACTTTTCCATGTTCCCACTGGGCACCACCAAGCTGCAGCCCAAGGCGCAGGCGCTGCTGGGTGAAATTGCCAAGTCGCTAGAAGCCATGCCCAACAAACTCAGTGTCAGGGGTCACACCGACAGCGTCGGTTTTGCCAACAAGGAAGGCCGCAACAACTGGTCGCTTTCTGCCGAGCGGGCTGAAACCACGCGCGCCACACTGGAGAAAAATGGCATCAAGGCCGACCGGTTCACCCAAATTGAAGGCGTAGCCGACACTGCGCCTTACAACCCCAATGACCCCAAAGACCCGCGCAACCGGCGCGTCAGCATCACCATCAA
>CAIYQF010000202.1 GCA_903928325.1 uncultured beta proteobacterium
AAGCCCTGAGCGCCGACGGCCAACTGCGCCGGGGCACGGTCGAGGCCGATTCGGCCAAAGCCGCGCGCACGCAGTTGCGCGCGCAGGCGCTGGTGCCGCTCAAGGTGGAGCCGGTGGCCTCAGGCGGCCAGGGCGAGTCCGCCGGTGGCGCAGGCTTTTTCCGCCGCCGCGTGTTCAGCGCCAACGCACTGAGCGTGTGGACGCGCCAGTTGGCCAGCTTGGTGGCCTCGGGCCTGCCGCTGGAGCGGGCGCTGGCCTCGCTGAGCGCCGAGGCCGAGCGGGAGACCGAGCGCAACCTGGTGGCCGACCTGCGCGCCGAAGTCAACAGCGGTAGCACATTTGCCAAGGCGCTGGGGCGCCACCCGGGCGAGTTCTCAGGCATTTTTGTGGCGGTGGTGGGTGCGGGCGAGCAAAGCGGCAGTTTGGGCACTGTGCTGGAACATCTTGCCAATGACCTGGAAGACCAGCAGGCGCTGAACGCCAAGCTGCTGGGCGCCGCGCTCTACCCGGCCATCGTCAGCCTGGTGGCGTTGTGCATTGTGATTTTTTTGGTCACCTACGTGGTGCCCCAGGTGGCCAGCGTGTTTGCGGGCAGCAAGCGCGCGCTGCCACTGCTCACCGTGCTGATGCTGGGCGTGAGCAGCTTTGTGCGCAACTACGGCTGGCTGCTGCTGCTGCTGCTGGGGGCTGGCGTGGTGGGCCTGCGCCTGGCGTTGCGCGCGCCTGCGCTGCGCTACCAGTTTGACGCGGCGTGGCTGGGCATTCCGGTGGTGGGCAAGCTCTCGCGCAGCTTCAACACCGCGCGCTTCGCCAGCACGCTGGCCATGCTCTCTGGCGCCGGCGTGCCCATCCTCAAAGCACTGCAGGCCGCCGCCGACACCCTGAGCAACCAGGCCATGCGCCAAGACGCGCAAGACGCGCTGGTGGCGGTGCGCGAGGGTGCGCCACTGGCCTCGGCGCTGGCGCAAAGAAAGCGTTTTCCGGCCCTGCTGCACATGTTTGCCCGCCTGGGCGAACAAACCGGCCAGTTGCCTCTGATGCTGCAGCGCGCCGCCACCCAACTCAGCACCGAAGTGCAGCGCCGCGCCATGGGCTTAGCCACGCTGCTCGAGCCGCTCTTGATCGTGGCCATGGGTCTGGTAGTGATGCTGATCGTGCTGGCGGTGCTGCTGCCGATTATTGAGATGAACCAGTTGGTGAAGTAGACCAGGCGTCAGTGGCGTACCTGGGCGTCAATAGGGTCGAGCAATTCGCCGCGCAGCAACGCCAAGGGCGAGCTCCAGTAGATCGCCACGTTGTGGAAGGGGTCGAGCAAAATCTTTGCCGCCCAGGCCAGGCCCCACGTCGGGCCGCGCAAAAAGAACAGGTGCAGGGTGCGAAAGCACACACCCCCCACACCCAAAGCCAACCAGGCCAGCCCCACGTCGTGCACATAAGCGGCTACACCGTGCGCCGGCTCAATCAATCCGAACAAGCTGGGCGAGAGATACAGCGCGACCGGCAACGACAACCACACGCCAATTAGAATTGCCTTTCGGCGCATGTTGTAGCCGACCTTGATCGCCTCTTTGTGCGCGTCGGACACGCCGTTGATGGCGTCAAAGCAACGCGGCTCGAAAAATATGTGCCCCGACTGGCGCGTCACCATACCAAACAGCCAGCCCACCATGCCCGCTGCTGCCGGATCGACAAACAGCAAGGCATAGGCGGTCAAAAAGCTCAGCGCGCTGACCAGGTGCAAGGTCTGGTTGATTCGGCTTTGGTGGTAGTAGCGGTGGTCATCCCATTGCAGGGTGTGTACTTGGTCCATGAATGTGCTCATATCAGTCTCCTTGGTTGAAAGTGGGTGTGACACCACTGTGAAACTTGGATATGGCGCTTTTAAGCACTCTCAGTGACTTTTCCGTGACTCTCGTGCGCTATTTGATCCAAGTCAAATGCAGTACCTACGCCCCAGCGGCGGGCGTTCTTGTCAACGTCCGATACCGTGGTACGTGAATCCCCGCTCGTGCATGCGGTGCGGATCGTACAAATTGCGCCCGTCAAAGATCAGCGGCGACTTCAGCGTTTGCTTCAAGGCGTCGAAGTCCGGCGCTTTGAACTGGCGCCAATCGGTCATGATGACCAGCGCGTCGGCATCCTGCAAAGCAGCCTCTTTGGTTCCGCACAAAAGAAAGTCATTTCGCGCACCGTAAATGCGCTGCGCCTCTTCCATGGCTGCGGGGTCATAGGCCTGCACACGGGCTCCAGCGGCCCACAAGGCGTCCATCAGAACCCGGCTGGGCGCCTCGCGCATGTCGTCTGTATTGGGTTTGAACGCCAGACCCCAGAGTGCAAAGGTTTTCCCTGCCAACAGGCCTTCAAAATGCGCGTTCAGCTTATCGAAAATGACACGTTTTTGGAAGTGGTTTCGTGCTTCAATCGCATTCAAAATCAAAGGTTCGAAGCCAATTTTTTCGGCCGATTTCACCAACGCGCTGATGTCCTTGGGAAAGCAGCTTCCGCCGTAGCCTGCACCGGCATAGATAAAGTGGTAGCCGATGCGCTGGTCGCTGCCAATGCCTTGTCGAACGGATTCGATGTCAGCGCCCAGTCCTTCGGCCATCATGGCCATCTCGTTCATGAAACTTATTTTCGCCGCCAGCATGCAGTTGGCTGCGTACTTGGTCATCTCCGCGCTGCGAGGGCTCATGACAATGAACTTGTCGTGGTTGCGGTTAAACGGCTCGTACAACTCACGCAGTACGTTTTCGGCCCGCACGCTTGTGGTGCCGATCACAATGCGATCGGGGCGTTGGCAGTCGGCAACCGCGGCACCTTCTTTCAAAAATTCGGGGTTGGACACCACGTCGAACTCCACGGACACGCCGCGCTCGGACAGCGCTTTGCGCACGACCTCGGTGACACGGTCGGCCGTACCCACCGGGACCGTTGATTTGTCTACTATGACCGCATATTCACCCATGTGGCTGGCAATCGTATGCGCCACGGCGAGCACATAACGCAGGTCTGCCGACCCCTCTTCATCGGGCGGCGTTCCCACTGCGATAAAGTGCACCTGTGCACCAGCAATAGCGCTGGCCGCGTCGGAGCTAAACACCAGGCGCCCTGCGGCATACGCACTTTTCACGATCGCTTCTAGTCCGGGCTCGAAAATGGGGATCTCTCCCTCCCGCAGGCCCTTGAGCTTTGCTTCGTCAATGTCCACACAAGTTACATGGTGGCCCGAATCTGCGAGCACCGCCCCTTGTACCAAGCCCACATAGCCGGTGCCAAAAACTGAGATTTTCATGACGCTCCTGATGAAAAATTGGAACCATCCTAGGGATTAAAAATGGCAATTTGGCGTCATTGGCATGACTATTTGGCGACATGGCCCGTTGAGCCGCTCGGTTAGCACACTTCACACAGATTTCGCAAAACCTACACGCTGACGTCATGGTTCGTTCATAGCATGAGGGCTAACCATGGATGCCTTTGATGAAACCCACCTTCTTTGCGTTGCGACCGCCTGAAGTTCCAGCTACCAGCCTCCATTCCCATCCATCGCGGGTGGGGCGCCTTCGGGTAGTTGCCTTTGCGGCACGTGCGTTTTCTGGTACTTGCCTGCTGTTGGTTCCCGTCATGCCGCTGGTGGTGTCGCTGCTACTGCTGGACAAGCGCTTCGTCGCAAACTATGGAGCCTATAGGGCCCTATTTAAAGTCCACTTCCAAGCACTGAGCAAGGGCCCGGTAGAACACTTTTTGCGCGACGTGTTTATGCGCTTCAAGCAAGTTCCCGTCACGGTGCATGGTGAATGCGTTCAGTGCGGAAACTGCTGCTTGAACCAGCAGTGCGCATTTTTAGAACCCATCGACGGCGGCAAGTTCCAGTGCGGCATCTATGGAACTTACCTGCGGCGCTTTTCCAACTGTGGCTCGTTTCCGTTGCATGCGCACGATATTGCCCGCTACCAATGTCCTAGCTTTTTTGTGGATGGCGACCCGCGTGTAGTTTGGCTTACGCCCCAATAGACGCTAACGCTGCGTCGCCCCTGGTGTGGCGACGTAGGACCGCCTTTATGCGGTTTGAACCACCCAGGGGTTTGCGTACGGTGCCCCTTGCTCAAGCATGATTTTGTGGAATATGGATTCGGTTTTTTCCACCACCTTGGGCCAGCCCAGGCTGTGGGCGGTCTGCCAGGCTTGTCCGCCCATGGCGCGCATGGTCTGCGGCGCGCTCAATAGCGTGTGCGCTGCAGCCTCAAACCCGTCGTCGTTGGCGGGGTCGACCAGCATGCCGTTTTCGCCCGACTTAATCAGTTCGCCCGCAGCAGCGTGGCGATAGGCCACCACGGCCAGCCCCGAGGCCATCGCTTCTATGGTGACGTTGCCAAAGGTTTCCGTCTTGCTGGCAAACAAGAACATATCGGCGCTGGCATAGTGCTGCGCCAGGTCCTGACCCACGCGAAAGCCTGCAAACACGATGTCCGGGTGCTTTTGCTGCAGCTCCGTGCGCATCGGTCCGTCGCCTACCAGCACCAAGCGAATGTCCGGATGGCGCAACTTGAGCGCGCGGTAGCTCTGAATCACCACACCGATATTTTTTTCTACCGCCAAACGACCCACATACAAGAGAACCCTGTCTTGTTCGCCCGCACCCCAGGTGCTGCGCAAGACCGTCAGGCGCTGCGTGGGAGAAAAGAGTGCCGTATCAATGCCGCGCGGCACCACCGCCAAGCGCTTGAAGCCGCTGCAGGCGAGTTCACCTTCGAGCGCGGCCGTAGGCACCATGGTGGCGTGGGCCGCGTTATGGAATTTTTTCATGTAACCCAGAATGGCGCCACGCAGCCAACCGATGCCGTAATGCTGGCTGTAGGCATGGAAGTTGGTCCTGAAATCGGTACTGATAGGCAGCTTGAGCTTGCGTGCCACTTGCAATGCAGACCATCCCAAGGGGCCTTCAGTGGCAATGTGCACGATGTCGGGGCGCTGGCGGGCCCACAAACGCAACAGTTCGCGCTTGGCCGGTAGGCCCAGCCGGAGCTGGCGGTAGAAGGGTATAGGCAGACCCCGCACCAGCACTTCCTGGTAGGTGTCGTTCGTGCGTGCCACGTCCGTGCCTGGTTGGCGCGGACGCACCAGCCAGATCACGTGGCCGCGCGACTGCAGCCCTTCCACAATTTTGGAGAGGGTGTGTGCCACGCCATTGATATCTGGCGGGTAGGTCTCTGTGACCACGGCAATGTTCAGCGCTGGCCGGGTGGAGCTGATGCGCTCGACCTGAAGGTGGGATTCGGTGTTCATGGCATCACTCTGACGCCGCACCGCAACAGTTTGATGAATAAGCAGTGACACTTTGGTGAATTTCAAAGTCACCCGAATGGCATTGTGCGTTGTCACCAAATTTTCACGCAAAAGCGTGACATTTCTATGCCACGCACATCGGGCACCGATGTCCCGCCCTTTTTGTCTTACCTCACAGGAGAATCCATGCAGCAGTTTTTTGAACTCGTCAACGTCCAGCGCTGGGACGACCACCGCTACTACCACCACAGCCGGGTCAACCAGTTCCTGCACTTGATTAGCGCCCTGTCGTTTCTTGTGGCCTATGGGTTCCTCTTTATTGACCCAGTAGTCTCTGCGCTGGTAGCTTGGTTGGTGTCGATGACCACACGCCAGATTGGCCACTTCTTCTTTGAGCCCAAAGGTTTTGACGACGTGAACCAGGCCACGCACGAACACAAGGAAGAAA
>CAIYQF010000203.1 GCA_903928325.1 uncultured beta proteobacterium
GCAGCATCCGCGGCCCGGGTCCTTGGGACCTCGTCAAGCAGGGTCTGGCCATGGTGCCCGAAGGACGCGGCGTTTTTACCCGCATGTCGATTCTTGAGAACCTGCAAATGGGCGCCTACATCCGGGACGACAAGGCGGGCATTGAGGCCGACATCGACAAGATGTTTGCCATCTTTCCTCGACTCAAAGAACGCCGTGACCAGCTCGCAGGCACCATGTCCGGTGGTGAGCAACAAATGTTGGCCATGGGCCGCGCACTGATGAGTCGCCCCAAAGTTCTGCTGATGGACGAACCGTCCATGGGCCTGTCGCCCATCATGGTCGACAAGATCTTTGAGGTAGTGCAGGACGTGTTTGCCCAGGGCGTGACGATTTTGCTGGTGGAGCAAAACGCCAGCCGCGCGCTCTCCATCGCTAACCGGGGCTACGTCATGGAGTCGGGCGTCATCACCATGACCGGTGAGGCCAAGCAAATGCTCAGCGACCCACGGGTGCGCGCGGCGTACTTGGGCGAATAAGCCGACTGCCCTTGCGCTTGCCTGCGCTGCGCCTGGACCGCCACGTCTTGGCGTTGCTGCTGGTGACCCTGGTTTGGGGACTGACGTTTCCGATCCTCAAGATCGCTACGCTGCGCCTCAGCGGGGTCGAAATCTCTGCCCTGCGTTTTCTGATTGCCGCCGTTTGTATGGCTCCATTCGCATGGGGCGTGCCGCGCCACACCTGGCGCGATGGGCTGATTCTGGGTTGCCTGGTGCTGGTGTCGTATGTGGGGCAAGCCTATGGGTTGCAATTCATCTCTTCAAATCGCAGCGCTTTTTTGACCAGCCTGAACGTCATTTTGGTGCCTTTGCTGGCCTGGGTGCTGGGCGCGCGACCAGGCTGGCTGGTGTTCCTAGCTGCGCTTTTGGCTTGCCTGGGTATCGGCCTGATGTCGTTTGACGGCGGCACCCATCTCTTAGCCGATACCACCACCATTCTGGGGGCGTTTGCCTATGCCGCCTATGTGCTGCGCTTGTCAGGTCGTGCCCATGCGCACCGACCGCACCAACTGGCCACGGCTCAGATGTGCTGGATGGCCTTGCTCGGTTGCATGTGGATGGTGCTCGATGGCGGTACGGCAGCGCTGCAGACCTTACCCCAGCGCATGGACTCCGCGGTGTTTTGGGGTTTGCTCTACCTGGGTGTGGCGGCGTCGGCAGGCATGTTCTTTCTGCAGGCGTCTGCCCAGCGCTACGTGAGTGCAGCACAGGCCGCCGTCATCTACGCCATGGAGCCGGTGTTTGCCGCGCTGTTTGCTTGGCTGTGGCTCTCGGAACTGCTTACCTGGCGCGCTGCCTTGGGCGCGGTGATCGTGGTGGTGGCGGTGGTCCTGAGCGAGACACAGCCAGCCCCTTGACGCCGGCAGACCGGGCCTCCTAACTTTCACATTGAGGGTGCATACACCGTCGCTTTGTCGGCTGCCGAGGTAAAAGAGTCCGCAAAAAACTCCTCCTCTGGCAAATGCGCCTTGGCGTTGAAATCAGTGCGTGCAGAGTCGACCACGACAGGCGCACCGCAGGCGTAGACCTGGTAACCCGAGAGGTCCTGGAAGTCTTGCAATACCGCCAGGTGCACAAAGCCGGTGCGCCCAGTCCATTCGTCTTCGGGCAACGCGTCAGACACCACGGGCACGTAGCGCAGCTGGGGCATGAGCGCCAATTGCGCCTGCACCCAGTCATGCATGTACAGGTCGCCTGGGCGTCGGCCGCCCCAGTACAAGGTGGTGGGGCGGGTGATGCCGCAGTGCTGCATGTGTTCCAGCAAGGCTTTGAGTGGCGCAAAGCCGGTGCCCGAGGCCAAAAACACCATGGGCTTATCGGAGTCTTCGCGCAAGAAAAACGAGCCAAACGGCCCCTCAATGCGCAAAATATCCTTCTCTTTCATGGACCCGAACACCAGGTCGGTAAAGCGCCCGCCTGGCATGTGGCGGATATGCAGTTCCAGCCCCGGCCCGATGTTCGGCGCGTTGGCCATGGAGTAGCTGCGCCGCGCGCCGTCGCGCAAGATGAATTCAATGTACTGGCCTGCGCGAAA
>CAIYQF010000204.1 GCA_903928325.1 uncultured beta proteobacterium
CGCAGACCGCGAATATCAAACACCTGGTCAAAATCCAGCGACTTACCGCGCATTTTTTTGACAATGCTGTAAATGTGCTTGGGGCGGCCCTGCACTTGGGCGCTAATGCCCTGGGCCTGCAAGTCAGATTCCAACTGGCTGCGCACGGCTTGCACGGCGGCTTCGCGCTCGGTGCGCTTTTGATCCAGCCACTGCGCCACCTCGCGGTAGGTCTGCGGCTCCAGGAACCGAAACGCCAGATCTTCCAGTTCCCACTTAACCTCCCAAATACCCAGGCGGTTGGCCAGCGGCGCAAACACCTGCAGCGACTCGCTGGCCATGCCGGGTGGCACGGGCAATTTGCTGGCAGCGTAATGGCGCAGGGTTTGCAGGCGCGACGCCAGGCGCAGCATCACAACCCGCAAATCGCGTGAAAACGCCAGCAGCATTTTGCGCACGCTCTCGGTTTGCGCTGCGGCGGTCTGGGCCATGGGCGCAGCATGCGCGGTGCGGCTGGCGGCATTTTGGGCAATGCGTGCCATACGCTGCAGTCGTACCAGTTTGGTGGTTTCAAGGGCCAAGTCGGCAAAGCTCTCGCCAAAGGCCTTGGCAATGACCTCATGCGGCTTGTTCAGGTATTCACAGGCATAGACCAAATAGCTCGCCGCCTGCATCGCCTGCGAACCACCCACCGACTGCAAAATGGTGGCCACTGCGTCGGCATGCGCGAGCACGTTTTCCCCCGTGTCGAGCACCGCGCTGGCCAGCAGGGGCTCGGCAAACGCGCGGGCACGAAGCAAAGCGTCGGCCTGGGCCGGCGCAGTGTCTGCCATGGCTGCCAGCAAGGGCGTAGCCCCTCCAAGGGGCTCATGGTCGGTTCGTTTCATGGCACGCTGGTTGGTGTGGCCGCTGTCAGGGGCAGTGGGCTCGCTTAAGACGCAGCAAGTAAAAAATCTGCCACGACCTGGGTCTGCTGGGCGTCGACCAGCGTCGGCGCATGCCCTACGCCACCAAATTCCTGCAATTGCGCCCGCGGGCCGCGCTGGGTCATTTGCAGCGCCGTAGCCTGGGAGAGCAAGTCCGACTCCGCCCCGCGCAGCAGCAAAGTGCGCGCCGTAATCGCATCGTACGCCTGCCACAGCAAGGCCTCGCCCTGCTGTGCCTGCTCGGGGCTTGTCGCGCCAAAAGCCTGGGCAATCGCCGGATCGTAGTGCAGCGCATAGGCGGCATCCCCCTGCGCAGTGCGCACTGGCTTGAGCATGGGCTCTGACAATGCCAACCACTGGGCCGGTGTATGCGGCCCAAAGCTGCTCGAAATCGCCCACATGGCGTCAGCGGCCTGTTGCGCCGACGCATAGATGCCGCCCTTGCCCAGATACTGCCCGATGCGTTGCAGCGCCGACCATTCGATCACCGGCCCCACGTCGTTGAGCACCAAGCGCCGTACCATGGACCCAACCGTGGGCGCATAGGCGCATAAGAGCATGCCGATGAGCCCGCCCATGCTGGTACCCACCCAGTCCAGCGTTTGGGGCTTGGTATGCGCCAACAGCTCCAGCATGTCGGCCACATAGGTGGGCAATTGGTAGCCTTGGGGGTCGACCAGAAAATCGCTTTTACCCCGGCCCACCACATCCGGACACAGCACCCGTATGGGGTTGTCTGCGCGCTCCACCAACGTCTGCGCTAACACGTCAAAGTCGCGCCCTTGGCGGGTCAAGCCATGCACGCACAGCACCGTGTGCGCGGCGGCTGGATCGCCCCATTCCCAATAGGCCATGCGGTGCGGCACGGGCGCGGTGCAATGGATAAATTCAAGGCGCGGAGTGTTCATTGTGAAAGTCTGGCGTTGGACTGCAGATTGATAATGCAAGCATCCTAATGGAATCAACCTCGCATATTTGGAGAAAAACTGCATGTTAAAAGGCAAAACCGCTCTCGTTACCGGATCCACCAGCGGCATTGGCCTGGGCCTGGCCAAAGCTTTGGCCGCCCAAGGCGCCAATATTGTGATGAACGGCTTTGGCGATGTGGACGGCCCCATGGCTGACATCAAGGCGCTGGGCGCTGCGGTGAGCTACCACGGTGCAGACATGGGTAAGCCCGCAGAGATTGAAGCCATGGTGCGCCATGCCGAGTCCACGTTTGGTGCCGTCGACATTCTGGTCAACAACGCGGGCATTCAGCACGTGGCGCGCATAGAAAACTTTCCGCCCGAGCGCTGGGACGCCATCATCGCCATCAACCTCAGCAGCGCCTTCCACGCCAGCCGCTTTGCGCTGCCGGGCATGCACGCGCGCAACTGGGGCCGCATTTTGAACGTGGCCTCGGTGCACGGCCTGGTGGCCTCGGCAGAAAAATCGGCCTACGTGGCAGCCAAACACGGCCTGGTGGGCCTGACCAAGGTCACCGCCCTAGAGAGCGCCACCACCGGCGTCACCTGCAACGCCATTTGCCCTGGTTGGGTGCTCACGCCCCTGGTGCAAAAGCAGGTGGACGCCAAAGCCGCTGCCTTGGGCGTGTCCAACGCCGAGGCCACGGCCTTGCTGCTGGGCGAAAAAGAGCCCTCGCTGCAATTCACCACGCCCGAAGAACTGGGCGCGCTCGCCGTGTTTTTGTGCTCGGCGGCGGGCAACAATGTGCGCGGCGTGGCCTGGAATATGGACGGCGGCTGGGCCGCGCAGTAGCGCTTTGTTGCCCCAGCGGGAGGGGGAATCAACGGATCAGCAAAACCACGGCGCGCGCCTCCATGGCGCGGCCCTCGCCCACCGGGCCCATTTTTTCGGCCGTTTTGGCTTTCACATTGACCTGGTCCAAGCCCACTGAAAGAGCCCTCGCGATGCTGTCGCGCATGGCACCGATATAGGTCGCCAACCTGGGCGCCTGGGCGATCACGGTGCTGTCCACGTTGCCAATCTCAAATCCCTTGGCGCGCACCCGGCGTACCGCCTCTTGCAACAAAACGATCGAATCGGCACCCTTGAACGCGGCATCCGTGTCCGGAAAGTGCGTGCCGATATCGCCCATGGCGGCGGCGCCCAACAGGGCGTCGGTGATGGCGTGTAGCAACGCATCGGCGTCCGAATGCCCCAGCAGGCCTTTGGTGTGGGGAATTTCCACTCCGCCCAAAATGAGTTTGCGGCCCTCCACCAGGGCGTGAATGTCCCAGCCTTCGCCGATGCGGATGTTGGTCATTGCGCTGGGCCTTTCGAAATATTGTTTCGGCTACTCAATACCGCCTGCGCCAGCGCAAAGTCTGCCGGGTAGGTGACCTTGAAGTTGTGCGCGCTGCCTGGCACCAACAGCGGCTGCAAGCCCGCCATCTCCAGCGCGCTGGCCTCGTCGGTCACACCCGTAAATCCCGTGTCGGCTTGGGCGGCCAGCGCCTTGTGCAACACGCCCAGGCGAAACATTTGCGGCGTCTGCGCCAGCCACTTGTCCGCGCGCGGCACGGTGGCGGCGGCCCGGCCGTCCACGGCGCGCTTGAGGGTGTCGGGCAAAGGCAGGGCCAGCAGACCGCCCACCGGATCGTTCATGCAGGCTTCAATCAGGGCGTTCACCATATCGGGCGTGATCAGGCATCGCGCCGCGTCGTGCACCAGAACCCAGTCTTGGTCGCGTGCGCCCGATTCTCGCAAGGCCCGCAGGCCGTTGAAGACGCTGTGCGCCCGGCTGGCACCACCGCAATACGCCCGTGTGAAGTGTTCGGGCCAGGCTTCGCCCTCGGGCCAAAAAAAGCCGTCGCCCGGCGACAACACGACCAAGCCTGCCTTCAGGCGCGGCACCCCGGCCAGTGCCCACACGGTATGCATCACCAGGGGCTGACCAGCCACGCTATGGTATTGCTTGGGCTGCGCCGTGCCTGCGCGGCTGCCCGCGCCGGCGCAGGGCACCAGGGCGTAGTAGCGCTGCGGGGCGGGGCTGGCAAGGGCGCTGGAATAGTGCATTGAAATGGCGGGCCACACGGGCACGCGGCTGTTGGACGGTACGGGCCATTCTAAAATCAGCATCTTGCTTTTTTTCACCCCCGCACACCCCCACCCGGGGCAGACGGGGGTTTTTGTATTTGTAGCCTTCCATGACCCTCCCCGCGCCCCTGACCGCCACTCTTCCAATCCTGGCCCCTGGTAAACGCTTCACGCTGCCGCGCCCGGTGGGCTCTGCCGACGCCGTGCTGCTGGCCCAACTGGCCCAGCGCGACAAAGCCGCAGGCCGCATGACGGCCATCATCACCGCCGATGCGGCTGACGCCCAGCGCTTGATGGACGAGATGGTGTTTTTTGCGCCCGAGCTGCGCTGCACCGTGTTTCCGGACTGGGAGACCCTGCCCTACGACACGTTTTCGCCGCACCAGGACTTGATCAGCGAGCGCCTGGCCACGCTGTGGCGCATCAGCCAGCGCGACCACGAACAGGGCGCCGACGTGGTGCTCATGCCAGCCACCACCGCGCTGTACCGGCTCGCACCCCCGGCTTTTTTGGCTGGGTACACCTTTGAATTCACCGTCAAGCAAAAGCTGGATGAGGCCAAGCTCAAAGCCCAGCTCACACTGGCGGGTTACAGCCACGTCACGCAAGTGGTCAGTCCCGGCGAATACGCGGTGCGCGGCGGGCTGATTGACCTGTTCCCTATGGGTTCGCTCGTTCCCTTTCGGGTGGACTTGTTTGACAACGAGATTGACAGCATTCGCACCTTCGATCCCGACAGCCAGCGCAGCCTGTACCCGGTGCCCGAGGTGCGCCTGTTGCCCGGGCGGGAGTTCCCGATGGACGAGGCGGCGCGCGCCAAGTTCCGCAGCCGCTGGCGGGAGCTGCTCGAAGGCGACCCGACCAAGAGCCGCATCTACAAAGACATGGGCGCGGGCGTGGCCACGGCCGGCATTGAGTACTACCTGCCGCTGTTTTTTGACACCACCGCCACGGTGTTTGACTACCTGGGCACACAAGCAACCGTGGTGCTGCACGGCGACCTGGAGCCGTCCTTCCAGCGCTTTTGGCAAGACACGAAAGACCGCTACCGGCTGGTGCACGGCGATCCCGAGCGCCCAGTGCTGCCGCCCGAGGCCTTGTTTTTGGGAATCGAACAGTTTTACGCTGCCGCGCGCGACTACGCGCAGCTGGCCATTCGCCCGCTGGCGGCCGAACCGGGCGCACTGAGCCCCTACGCCGAATTCGACGCCATGCCCCCGGTGGCTGCGGTGCGCGGCGTGGAAGACCCGCTCTTGCAACTCAAAGCGCATATGGCCAACACCGCGCACCGCGTGCTGGTGCTAGCCGAAAGCCAAGGCCGCCAAACCAGCTTGCTGGACTTTTTGCACGCCAGCCACTTGCGTCCCCCCGCTTTTGACAGCCTGGCCGAGTTTTTGGCCAGCGACGAGCCGCTGGGCATGGCCACCGCCGCGCTGAACGTGGGCTTTCGCTGGCTGGCGCACGGCGTGGATTTGGTCACCGAGACAGAGCTGTTTGCTGCTGGCCCCACCACGCGCCGGCGCAAAAAGCAGGAACAGGTGAGCGACGTCGAGGCGCTGATCAAAGACCTGAGCGAACTCAAAGTGGGCGACCCGGTGGTGCATTCCGCCCACGGCATTGGCCGCTACACCGGGCTGGTGCACCTGGACCTGGGCAACAAAAACGCCCAGGGCGAGCCCGAGCTCCAAGAGTTTTTGCACCTGGAATACGCCGACAAAGCCATTCTTTACGTGCCGGTCAGCCAGTTGCAGCTCATTAGCCGCTACACCGGCGTGAGCGCCGACGAGGCGCCACTGCACCGCCTGGGCAGCGGCCAGTGGGACAATGCCAAGCGCAAGGCGGCAGAGCAGGTGCGCGACGCGGCGGCCGAGCTACTCAACATCTACGC
>CAIYQF010000205.1 GCA_903928325.1 uncultured beta proteobacterium
ATGCGCAATGCCGTGGGCACCAGCGCCGCATTGGGGTTCCCCATCGCCATGGCCAATACGGTGGGCTACATCGTCAGCGGCTCGGCTCTGACCGCGCTGCCCGAAGGTGCGCTGGGCTACGTCTGGCTGCCCGCGCTGGCGGTGATTGGCGCGTGCAGCGTACTCACCGCCCCGTGGGGCGCCAAAATCGCCCACCTGGTGCCGGTGGCACAACTCAAACGCGTTTTTGCCATCTTGCTGTACTGCCTGGCGGGCTACATGCTGTACAAGGGATTGGCAGCTTAAAAATATAAAGCCGCACGTCTACGCAAGCCAGAAAAAACCCGCCGAAGCGGGTTTTTTCATTGGCGCCAGCGCGCTGATGCCAAAGCAATGCCTTAGCCCATGTGCAAACCGCCGTTGACCGAGAAGTCCGCGCCGGTGGCGTAGCCGCCTTCTTCAGAGGCCAGCCAAGCGATGATGGAGGCGATTTCGCTGGGTTCGCCCAAGCGTTTGACCGGCACGGTGGCCACGATCTTGGCTAGCACGTCTTCCCGGATGGCTTTGACCATGTCGGTGCCGATGTAGCCAGGGCTTACGGTGTTCACCGTCACGCCCTTGGTAGCCAGTTCTTGCGCCAAAGCCATAGAGAAACCGTGCATACCGGCTTTGGCCGCCGAGTAATTGGTTTGGCCCGCCTGGCCTTTTTCGCCGTTGACCGAAGAGATGTTGATGATGCGGCCCCAACCTTTTTCTACCATGTCGGCCACCACTTGCTTGGTGACGTTGAACATGGAGTTGAGGTTGGTTTCGATCACCATGTCCCAGTCTTCGCGGCTCATTTTCAGGAACATGCGGTCGCGGGTGATGCCGGCGTTGTTCACCAGCACGTCAATGGTGCCGTGTTCGGCCTTGGTCTTGGTAAAGGCTTCCACAGTGGAATCCCAGTCACCCACATTGCCCGCTGACGCGTAAAAGGTGTAGCCCAGTGCCGCTTGTTCGGCGATCCACTTGGCGTGGTCGCGGGTAGGACCGCAACCGGCGATGACTTTAAAACCCTCTTTGTGCAGGCGCTGGCAAATGGCGGTTCCGATGCCGCCCATGCCGCCGGTGACGTAGGCTACTTTCTGACTCATGCTGTTCTCCTTCTTGGTTATTAATTGGCGAATGAATGGATGGGGTTTAACGCTCGATAGTCAAAGCAACACCCATGCCGCCGCCTATGCACAGGCTGGCGATGCCGCGTTTGGCGTCACGGCGCTGCATTTCGTGCAGCAAGGTGACCAAAATACGGCAGCCGGACGCACCAATGGGGTGACCGATTGCAATCGCGCCGCCGTTGACGTTGACCTTGGACGTGTCCCAGCCCATGGCCTGGTTGACGGCGCAGGCCTGGGCGGCGAAGGCTTCGTTGATTTCCAGTAAATCGAGGTCTTGCGCCTTCCAGCCGGCGCGGGCCAGGGCTTTTTGCGAGGCGGGCACCGGGCCCATGCCCATCATGGCGGGGTCTAAGCCGCTGGTGGCAAAGCTGGCAATGCGCCCCAGCGGGGTCAGGCCCAGCGCGGCGGCCTTTTTGGCCGTCATCACCATCACGGCGGCCGCGCCGTCGTTGATGCCCGAGGCGTTGCCTGCGGTCACGCCACCGGCCTTGTCAAAGGCGGGGCGCAGACCGGCCAGCGCTTCGGCGTTGGATTTGCGGTTAATGAACTCATCAGCCGAAAAGACGATGGGGTCGCCCTTTTTCTGGGCGATGGAGAAGGGCACGATTTCGTCGACAAACTTACCCGCGTCTTGCGCGGCAGCGGCTTTTTGCTGGCTGGCCAGGGCCAGGGCGTCTTGCATGTCGCGGGTGATGCCATGGGCCTTGGCCACGTTTTCGGCGGTAATGCCCATGTGGTACTGGTTGTAGACGTCCCACAGGCCGTCCACGATCATGGAGTCGACCATGTTCCAGTTGCCCATGCGCTGGCCCTCGCGGCTGCCCAGCAGCACGTGGGGCGAGGCGCTCATGTTTTCTTGGCCGCCGGCGATCACGATTTCGCTGTCGCCGTAGGCCACGGCCTGGGCGGCCAGCATAACGGCCTTGAGGCCGGAGCCGCACACCGCGTTGATGGTGAGCGCCGGGGTTTCTTTGGCCACGCCACTCTTGATGAGCGACTGGCGCGCCGGGTTTTGGCCCGAGCCTGCCGCCAGCACCTGGCCCATGATGACTTCACCAACCTGGTCAGTGCCCAGCCCGGTGCGCTCCAGCAGGTTCTTGATAACGGCAGCGCCCAGCTCGGGTGCAGCCACTTTGGCCAGGCTGCCGCCAAATTTGCCGACAGCAGTACGGGTGGCTGCGACGATGACGATGTCTTCCATGAAATTGCTCCGTGTGTTTATAGGTGAGGAAAAGAAAAGGAATGATGCCTGAGCCGCAAGGCAAATCAGGCCTTGGCGAGTACGTAGTTACCCGGTGCGGGGATACCCGCCTTGTATTTTCCACGGCCATAGGTTTTGGGTGCCGCAATCTGTTTTCCGGCGTGGGCCTTTATCCATTGTGACCAGTCGGTCCACCAGCTACCGGGATGTTCGGCGGCGCCTTGCAGCCAGGCGGCATGGGTCTTGGGCAGTTTGCCGTCGGCACGAATCCAATGGCTGCGCTTGTTTTTGGCCGGTGGGTTGATCACGCCGGCGATGTGGCCCGAGGCGCCCATGACAAAGCGCTTTTTACCCGGCAGCGCCTGAGTCGAGGCATAAGCGCCGTCGATGGGCACGATGTGGTCTTCGCGCGAGCCGTAAATATAGACCGGCAGGTCCAACAGACCCAGGTCAATGTGTTCGCCACACACCGTGGCCGCACCCGGTTTGACCTATTTGTTTTCCAGGTAGGTGTTGCGCAAATACCAGGCGTAAAAAGGGCCGGGCAGGTTGGTGGCGTCGGAATTCCAGTACAACAAATCAAAGGGCGGGGGCGTTTCACCCTTGAGGTAGTTGCCCACCACGTAGTTCCACACCAGGTCATTGGGGCGCAAAAAGCTGAAGGTAGACGCCAGGTCGCGGCCCTTCATCAGGCCGCCTTGGCCCATTTCTTTTTCCCGGAACTGAACAAAAGCCTCGTCAATAAAGACATCCAAAATACCGGTGTCACTAAAGTCCAGCAAGGTGGTCAGCAGCGTGGCGCTGGCCACCGGGTGGTGGCCTCGCGCCGCCAAGACCGCCAAGGCCGTGGTCAGCATCGTGCCGCCCACGCAAAAACCCAGCGCATTGATGGCGCCGTCGACACCGGACTTGCCCACGATGTCGCCCGTGACCGCAATGGCCTTGATGACCGCATCCTCAATGTAGTCATCCCAGGTCTTGTGGCCCAAATCCGCCTGGGGATTGCGCCAGCTCACCACAAAAGTGCGGTGGCCTTGGGCAACAGCATAGCGAATCAAGGAATTTTCGGGCTGCAGGTCCAGGATATAAAACTTGTTGATGCACGGGGGCACCAGCAAGAACGGCTTCTCGAACACCTTGGCCGTCAGCGGCTTGTACTCAATCAACTCAAACAATTCGCTGGTAAAAACCACGGCACCTTCGGTGGTGGCCACGTTTTTTCCGACCGTAAACAGACTCTCGTCGGTCATGGAAACATGGCCTTGGCTGAGGTCGTGCAACAGGTTTTGCAAGCCCTTGGCGATGCTCTCACCCTTGGTTTCAATCGCTTTTTTCTGCGCTTCGGCGTTGAACGCCAAGAAATTGCTCGGCGCCGCGGCAGCAACACCTTGCTCGACCGCAAAACGCACCCGGTTGCGGGTCTTTTCGTCGGAGTCCACCGCATCGGCCAAGCCCATCAAGGTGCGGCTGTTGAGCAAATACAAAGCGGCGGTATAGGCTGCCACTGGGTTATCGGACCACGCAGCGCTGGAAAAGCGCTTGTCGTCGGCCTTGGGAGCGGCAGCGGAAAAGCCTTGGGTGAGCAAGGCGGCGGCTTCGCTCAGGTATTGCTGCTGCAATTGCTGCAGCTTTTCGGTAGAGAAGTGCAGCGGCGCTGAAGGCGCTGCCATGGGGGGCATGGCCACCGTGGCAGCACTGAAATCCAAATTTTGGAAGTTGGCCAATTCCTTGGTCCAGCTTTGACTTAAAGTCTCTTGAAATTGCGCCGCCGTATGGGCCCACAGGTCTTTCTGGTTTTCCACGGTGTCTCCTTAAAATTACGCGCTGTCACGCGTGCCAAAAAGGCATAGTTACTCGATTATCCGGCGCATGTCCTTCTTTTTCCTGACATGGCGACGGGCACCCCGCAAAACAAACCCGAAACGTAACTCTGATGTACCTCATTCCCATTGCCTGGTTGTATGTCGCCCTGATGATGGCAGTGGCCGAGGCCACCAACAGCAACGGCACGGTGCTGGGTGCGCTGGTGACTTTTGTGCTTTACGGCTTGCTGCCCATTGGGCTGCTGCTGTATTTCATGGGTACCCCGGCGCGCAATCGTGCGCGCTTAGCGCAAGAGGCGCGCCAAGACCAGATGCTGGCGCAAGCGCAGACCGCAAGCGAGGCCAATCCCTCAAACCAACCAGACGCCTGCGGCAAACCGCCCGCTGACCCGGTCGCGCCGATGCGAAAAGAAGCTTAGCGGGTTACCCACGGTGCACCAACGCGCGCTGCTGTCGTTGCCGTAAACCCCAGTCACACCGGCGGCGTGCAAGCGTTGGCGCGCCAGCAGCGCCAGGTCGGCCAGCCACTTACCTGCGCCGTGGGGCACAAAGGCCAGCGCAGCGCTTGGCGATCCGGGAAAAAAGGCCTGCCGCACCTCGTTGCCCACTTCAAACGCCTGCGGCCCAATGCACGGACCCAGCCAGGCAATCCAGTTCGAAGGCGCCACCCCGAGCGACGCCTGGTCACGCAAAAAGGTTTCGATCACACCGGTTTCTGGCTCAGCGGCGCCTGGGGCTGGTACACCGGCCAGGCCGCGCCAACCCGCATGCAAGGCCGCCACCCGGCTGCCATCGGTCGTGCACAGCAGCAGCGGCAAGCAGTCTGCCACCAGCACGGTGCAGGCCAGGCCCCGGGCTGAGGTCCAACTGCCATCGGCCGGTACACCGTCGGCGCCGCCGTGGGGCAGTGCCACGACATCGCAGCCGTGGACTTGATTCAAAAAAACGGCCTGCACGCCGAGCACCTGCTGCAATTTCAACCGGTTGGCAGCCACCGCCTCGCGCCGGTCCCCCACGTGCTGGCCCAGGTTCATGCTGTCATAGGGCGCGCCAGACAAGCCCCCGGCGCGGCTGGTGCAAAAGGCGCGTACCTTGGCCAGCGCGGGCCACTGCGGGCGCTGCCAGTGCGCGGGCCATGCGGTGGGGCCAGTGTGATCGGAAGCACGAAATTCCATGGCGCCAAGGATACGCGCACGGACCGGTAACATCGGCGGGTGGCCAAAGGCCATGAATCCCCCCATTAACCGCATGGAGCGCCAGCATGATTCTTGAGATTGCCGATATCCGTATCCACCCCGGCCAGAACGCGGCCTTTGAAGCGGCAATTGCCCAAGGCGTGGGAGATGTGATCTCCCACGCAAAAGGATTTAAAGGCTTCAAGGTCAACCGCAGCATCGAGAGCCCAGAGCGCTACGTGCTGCAGGTGTTTTGGGAAACCCTGGAAGACCACACCGTGGGCTTTCGCGGCTCCCCCGCGTTTCCCGCCTGGCGCGCTGTCGTGGGGCCGTTTTTTGCCGGACCTCCCGTGGTCGAGCACTTTGACCTGGTAGCACAGTCCGCCTGATCCCTTCCAAACGCACGCGCAACATGTCCACGAACTACACCTTTGCCCCATCCGCTACCGTCAGCGTGCCCGTTGTAGGCGCGTCGTCCCAGTTTCCGGTTCACCGCATTTACTGCGTGGGCCGCAACTACGAAGAGCACGCAAAAGAGATGGGCCACAGCGGCCGAGAGGCGCCGTTTTTCTTCATGAAGCCCGCAGATTCCGTCTTTTACGCCGCTCCCGGCGCTACCGCATCCATGCCCTACCCCAGTCTGACCGCCAATTTGCACCACGAGATTGAGTTGGTCGTGGCCATCGGCACGGGCGGGCGCTATATCGCCGCAGCGGATGCGCACAAGCACATCTATGGCTACGCCGTGGGCCTGGACATGACGCGGCGCGACCTGCAAAACGACATGAAAAAAGCCGGCCGCCCGTGGTGCATCGGCAAGGGGTTTGACCACTCGGCACCCCTAGGCGCCATCACCCCCGCAGCGCACGTGCCAGACATCGATCATGCCGCCATTGCACTGAGCGTCAACGGCGGGATGCGTCAGATCAGCAGCATCGCCCAACTGATCTGGAACGTTGCCGAGACCATTGAGCAACTCTCCGCCGCCTGGGAGCTGCAGCCCGGCGATCTGATCTTCACCGGCACGCCTGCTGGCGTGGGTGCGGTGGTGGCGGGCGACGTGATGCAAGGCGACATCACGGGCCTGGCGGGCATCCGCGTGGCCGTGGTCGCGGCGTAAAGGGGCACGCGTTTGACCTTGTACGGAGCCCCCATCAAGCACTGCAAGACCTGCGGCACGGCAGTAGAGCACCGCTTGCCCGACGACGGGGATACCAAAGTGCGCGCCGTTTGCCCGGCCTGCAACACCATCCATTACGTCAATCCGCTCGTTGTGGTGGGCACCATTCCCGCATGGGGTAAGCAGGTTTTGCTATGCAAACGCAACATCGAGCCGCGCCTGGGCAAATGGACGCTGCCCGCAGGCTTCATGGAAATGGGCGAAACCACTGCTGAGGGCGCGGCGCGCGAAACCGTGGAAGAGGCGGGCGCCGAATTTGCGCTACAAGCCCTGTTTTCCCTGGTGAACGTGGCGCGGGTGGGCCAGGTGCATTTGTTTTACCGCGCCGAACTGCTCAGCGACGTGTTCAACCCCGGCTTTGAAACGCAAGAAGCCCAGCTCTTCGACGAGGCCGACATTCCCTGGGACGAGATCGCGTTCCACACGGTCAAGCACACTTTGGAGCGCTTTTTTGCCGACCGGCGCGCCGGGGTATTTGGCTTCCACGCCTTCGATATTTGATGCTATTGCAGCGGGCCAAGCCGCCAGCGCTGCTGGCAGTGGAGATATTTGTGGCATCGGCCTGGCCAGATCGGCTGGCGCTGCTGCAAGGCTGGACCTACCGCTTTGGCGTCTATGGCGCCATCAACCTGCTTGACGACCCGGCTTGGCTGGCGCTGATGTTTTGCTAGTCGCCCCCGCTGCCGCCATGCTGCCCTGCTACGTCATGCTGGACCTGGAAACCACCGGGGGCAACGCGCAACGCGACCGCATTACCGAAATCGCCGCCGTGCGGGTGGAAAACGGCGTGGAGGTAGCGCGCTGGAGCAGCCTGGTCAACCCCGGCGTGCGCATTCCGCCCTTCATCCAAAGCCTGACCGGCATCACCGACGCCATGGTGCAAAACGCGCCGCCCTTTGAGGACGTGGCGCGCCAGTTGCTGGAGCTGCTGGACGGCGCAGTGTTCGTGGCCCACAACGTGCGTTTTGACCACGGTTTTGTGCACCAGTCCCTGGAGCGCATGGGCCACGCGCTCAAGGTCAAAACCCTGTGCACCGTGCGCCTGTCGCGCAAGCTTTACCCGCAGCACAAGGGCCATGGGCTGGACGCCATCCTGCAGCGCCACGGCCTGCACACGCTGGCGCGCCACCGCGCCATGGGCGACGTAGACGTGGTGCTGGCATGGTTGCAAGTGGCGCAGCGCGAACTGGGGCTGGACGCGCTGCAGCGCGAAGCCGCTGGCTTGTTGCAAGGCAGCGCCAGCGTGCCGCCGCAGCTGGAAACGCCGATCCACGATATTCCCGACACGCCGGGCGTTTACCTGTTTTATGGCGAGGGCGAAATTCCGCTCTACGTGGGCAAAAGTATCCACATGCGTACGCGCGTGCTGTCGCACTTTCAGGCGTCCACCAAGCAAGCGCGCGAAATGCGCATCCTGCAAGAAATCCGCCGCGTCGAGTGGCGCGAAACCGCAGGCGAATTGGGCGCCCTGCTGCTCGAAGCGCGCCTGGTCAAGGCGCTGCAGCCCATCCACAACCGCCAGTTGCGCCAAAGCAAGGGCCTGAGCGCCTGGGAACTCTCCGACGACCCCAACGCCCGCCCGCTTTTGCGTCTGGTGGGCCTGGACGCGCAGCACCCCGGCACCCTGCACCAGCTCTACGGGGTGTACCGCTCCAAACGCCAGGCGACGGAGGCGCTGCGCACCCTGTGCGAGAACCACGGCCTGTGCCCGCAGGCGCTGGGGCTGGAATCGGGTAAGGGCGCCTGCTTTGCCAGCCAGATTGGACAATGCAAAGGCGTGTGCGCCGGACGCGAAAACGCCGCCGTGCACCGCCTGCGCCTGCAACTGGCGCTGGGCCAGCACCGCCTGCAAGCCTGGCCCCACACCGCGCCCGTAGCGGTGCGCGAATTTGACGCCCGCACCGAGCGCACCGACATCCACATATTCGACCAGTGGTGCCACGTGGCCACGGTGCACGACGAAGCCGATCTGGCCGAGGCCTTGCAAACCCGCCAGCGACTGGCCTTTGACCTGGACACCTACCGGCTGCTGGTGCAGCGCCTGGCAGCGCCCTTGGGGCGCGACGCCAGCGTGTTTTTGCTGCGATCGGCTTAACGCCGCTTGCGCGGCGTTTTGCTTTTGGCTGCGGCCTTTTTTCCCGCCATTGGGGCCTTGTCGCTGGCGCCTTTTCCACCTTTGCCACGCGACGGGGCTTGCTCGCGGCTACCACGCGGACGCGAACCGCGTTCGGCGTCCGCCGTTTTGTCCAGTAGCAGCTTAGAGGGCAACGTTTTCCCACTTTGCACCAAGCG
>CAIYQF010000206.1 GCA_903928325.1 uncultured beta proteobacterium
CGTATTTGCTGTCGCTCATTTGCTGGTTAAAGCCGGTGTGGATGGCGCCGGGTTCAATCACCGCCACCTGCACGCCTTTGCCCAGCTGGTCCATCTCTTCGCGCAAACCCGCAGCAGCGGCGGACAGGGCGAACTTGGTCATGGAATACGGCATTAAAAACGGCATGGGCAGGCGCCCGGCAATCGAGCTGACAAAGAGCACCGTGCCCTTTTGGCGCGCAATCATGCCGCGCAGTGCCATTTGCGTGAGGGCCAGGGTGCCAAACACATTGACCTCAAACACCCGGCGAATGCGCTCCATGTCCACCTCGGCCAGCGAGCCCGATTCACCCATGCCCGCGTTGTTAATCAGCACATCCACCGGCCAGTCCAGCACCTGTGCACGGTCGGCAGCATCGGTGATGTCGAGCTTGTGCACTTCTAGCGCCACGCTGCGCCGGGCGGCCTCGGCGCGCAGTTCGTCGGCTTGCGCCAGGCTGAAGGTGGCGGCCAGCACGCGGTGGCCGCGTGCGGCCAGGGCGAAGGCGGCGTCGCGGCCAATGCCGGTGCCCGCGCCGGTGATGAGAATGGTTTTTTTCATGGCGTCCACTGTATGCGATGGGCTCACCGGCTGCTGCACCGGAGCCGTAAATGAAAAAACCCGCACAAACAGCCCCAAGGGTTTGCTGCGCGGGTCGGGAAGCATGCCCCTTCTAAGAGGCAAAGGACCTGGCTTACTTGGCCTTCAGGCACTCGCTCATGAACTTTTTGCGCTCGTCACCCTTCAAGTCCTTGGTCTTGGCGTCGGCATTGCAGGTTTTCATCTTGTTTTGCTGCGGCGTTCCCGACTCGGCGGCGGTAGGCTCGGCCGCAGGCTTGGCGCTCAGGCACTCACTCATGAACTTTTTGCGCTCGTCGCCTTTAAGCTCTTTCGTCTTGGCGTCGGCGTTGCACGTCACCATCTTGTTTTGCTGGTCGGTGGCGGCGTGGGCGCCTCCCATGGCCATTGCCAAGCCCAGGCCCAAAGAAATCAATACAAAAACTCGCTTCATATATCCCCCATGGTGAAAAAAATGAGCGCAGCCACCGCTGGCCGGCCCGCGCGCAGTCAATTCCGCAGCGCGGGCACCAGCATACAACGTACCGGTAACCCCGACTGCAGCGGCTAGGGCTAGCCTTCGGTGGTCACCGTAAAATCGCGACCTTATGCTCTCCGTCAAAACCGAACTCCTCCACGCGCTGGCCACCGCCCTCGAAACCTTGATGCCCGGCGCGGGCGCCAAAGCCGCCCTCGAGTCGCCCAAGGTCGCCGCACACGGAGACTTTGCCACCACTGCCGCCATGCAACTGGCCAAACCCTTGCAGCGCAACCCGCGCCAAGTGGCAGAGCAATTGGTTCAGGCCCTTCAGGCGCAAAGCGCCGTCACGCAATGGGTGGACGCGCTGGAAATCGCCGGGCCGGGCTTTATCAACATACGCCTCAAACCCGCCGCCAAGCAAGAAGTGGTGCGCGAGGTGTTGGCCGCAGGCGCCCAGTTTGGCCAGCAGCCGACCAGGGGCGAGCGCCTGCTGGTGGAGTTTGTCTCGGCCAACCCCACCGGCCCGCTGCACGTGGGCCACGCCCGCCAGGCCGCGCTGGGCGACGCCATTTGCAACCTCTACGCCACCCAAGGCTGGCAGGTTTACCGCGAGTTTTATTACAACGACGCCGGGGTGCAAATCAACACCCTGGCCACCAGCACGCAGCTGCGCGCCCAGGGCGTGCAGCCCGGTGACCCGCTGTGGCCAGAGGCCTCGTACGCCGGTGACTACATTGCCGAGATTGCCGCCGACTTTATGGCGGGCAAAACCGTGGCCGCTGACGACCGCAGCTACACCGCCAGCGGCGACGTGAATGACCTGGACGGCATGCGCGAATTTGCCGTGGCCTATCTGCGCCGCGAGCAAGACCTGGACTTGCAGGCCTTTGCCCTGAAGTTTGACAACTACTACCTGGAAAGCAGCCTGTACACCAGCGGCCGCGTGGACGCCGCCGTGGACGCCCTTGTGGCGGCGGGCAAAACCTTTGAGAAAGACGGCGCCCTGTGGCTGCGCTCCACCGACTACGGCGACGACAAAGACCGCGTCATGAAAAAAGGCGACGGCAGCTACACCTATTTCGTGCCCGATGTGGCGTACCACCTGGCCAAGTGGGAGCGCGGCTTTAGCAAAGTGGTCAACATCCAGGGCACGGACCACCACGGCACTATTGCCAGGGTGCGCGCTGGCTTGCAAGCGGCGTCAGAGCATCTGCACTTAGGCATTCCGGTGGGCTACCCCGACTATGTGTTGCACACC
>CAIYQF010000207.1 GCA_903928325.1 uncultured beta proteobacterium
ACCACCATGAAAACGCGGGTCTTCTTGGGGCCTTCTTGCTTCTCTTTGATGGCAGCGACTTTGCCGATGTACTCGTGTTTGTCGAGTTTGACAAAGCGGTCCAGACCCGCCTCAAACGGCCCGTAGATGGGGCGGAACTCGCGGAACCAGGTACCGAAGTTCTTTTCCAGGCGCAGGCACAAGAGCGCGCGCATGCCGAAGTTTTTGATGCCCAAATCGGCGCCAGCTTGCATGATGCTTTCGTACAGGCGGCGCTGGTATTCGGGCGCGACCCAGATTTCATAGCCCAGGTCGCCGGTGTAGGTAACGCGGTTGACCATGGCGTGCACGGTTGCAACTTCCATTTCGCGGTAGTCCATGAACTTGAAGGCCTCGCCCGACACGTCGTCGTCGGTCAGGCGCTGCAACAGTTCGCGCGACTTCGGCCCGGCAATCGACAAGCCGACGAGCTTCATGCCGTAGGGCGTGATGGCCACCGATCCGTCCTTGGGCAAAGTCTGCTCAAACCAGCGCATGTGATAAACCTGCGCTTGAGAAGAACCCCACATCATGAAGCGCTCTTCTGCCGCCTTGGCAATGGTGAAGTCGCCGATGATTTTGCCCTTGTGGTTGAGCATGGGGCACAACTGTAGACGGCCGATCTTGGGCAGCGTGTTGGTCATTTGGCTTTGCAGCCAGGCCTCGGCGCCGGGGCCGGTGATTTCGTACTTGGCGAAGTTGGCGATTTCGGTCACGCCCACGGCTTCGCGCACCGCTTTGCATTCGGCCTTGATGTGGGGGAAGTCGTTGGAACGGTGGAAGGACACCACGTCCTTGGCTTCGGCCACCGAGGGCGCAAACCACAGCGGCGTCTCCATGCCCCACGAATCCCCCATGACCGCGCCTTGTTCGACGAACTTGTCGTACAGCGAAGTGGTTTGCAGCGGACGGCCTGCGGGCAACTCTTCATTAGGAAAGCGGATGCGAAAGCGTCGCGAATAGTTCTCGCGCACCTTGGCGTTGGTGTAGGTTCGGGTGGCCCAGTCGCCGTAGCGCGCCACATCCATGCCCCAGATGTCAAAGCCAGGGTCGCCGTCAACCATCCAGTTGGAGAGCGCAAGCCCGACGCCGCCGCCCTGGCTGAAACCGGCCATCACGCCGCAGGCGGACCAGAAATTTGTGCGCCCTTGCACGGGCCCGACCAGCGGGTTGCCGTCGGGCGCGAAGGTGAACGGGCCATTGATGACGCGTTTGATGCCCGCGTTCTCCAGGGTAGGGAAGTGCTTGAAGGCGATCTCCAGCGAGGGCGCGATGCGGTCCAGGTCGGGCTGCAGCAGCTCTTGGCCAAAGCTCCAGGGCGTGGTTTTGGTGGACCAGGGCTTTCCCGCCTGCTCGTACACGCCCAAGACCATGCCCTTGCCTTCTTGGCGCAAATAGCTCTCGGCACCAAAGTCAATCACGTGGCCAATTTCCTTGCCCGCGCTCTTGTTGAACGCTTCCACCTCAGGAATGTCGTCGGTCACCAAGTACATGTGTTCCATGGCCAGCACCGGCAGCTCGACCCCCACCATGCGGCCCACTTCGCGCGCCCACAGGCCGCCTGCGTTGACCACATGCTCGCATTCCACCACGCCTTTGTTGGTGATCACGCGCCAGGTACCGTCGGGCTTTTGCTCCAGGCTTTCCACCTTGGTTTGCACTTCAATGGTGGCGCCGCCAATGCGCGCTGCCTTGGCGTAGGCGTAGGTGGTGCCGCTGGGGTCCAGGTGGCCTTCGTTGGGGTCGAGCAGGGCGCCCAGGAAGTATTTTTCTTCAATGAATGGGAAGTAGTTCAGTGCCTCTTTGACCGAGATGATCTCGGTCTCCATACCCAAATAGCGGCCGCGTGCCACCGTCATTTTCAAAAACTCCATGCGCTCGGGCGTGTCGGCCAGCATGATGCCGGGGGACTTGTGCATGCCGCAGCTTTGGCCCGAGATGCGTTCCAACTCCTCGTACAAGCTCACGGTATAGCTTTGCAGCATGGCCACGTTGGGGTCGCCGTTGAGCGTGTGAAATCCGCCGGCCGCGTGCCAGGTGGAGCCGGAAGTGAGCTGGTCGCGCTCGATCAGCATCACGTCGCTCCAGCCCTTTTTTGTCAGGTGGTAGAGCACCGAGCACCCTACCACGCCACCACCAATGACTACTACCCGTGCTGTTGTTTTCACTGTTGCGTTCCTTGTTTGAAAGAATGTGTCAATTGTTGTTGGGCAGCTGGCGCCTCAAAAGTCGGTGGGCGCGCCGCCCTCGGACTTGCGCTTGGCTACGAAGGCGTCGAGTTCTTCCACGATGGCCGGGTCCATGTAGGGGCGCTCGTAGGCGGCCAGCTCTTTTTGCCAGACGGCATTGGCTTTGTCGTAGGCGGTGGGG
>CAIYQF010000208.1 GCA_903928325.1 uncultured beta proteobacterium
GGCGCAAAAACGCCTTTCCGGCCAGCGGGCGCATCAGCCCCGACTACATGTGCATGGACAGCACGATTCCGCGCAAGCGCTTAGCCGACATCTTGCTGGCCATCAGCGAGATGGAAAAGAAATACCAGCTGCGCTGCGCCAATGTGTTCCACGCCGGGGACGGCAACCTGCACCCGCTGATTTTGTTTGACGCCAACGACCCTGACCAGCTGCGCCGCTGCGAGCTGTTTGGCGCTGACATTTTGGAAACCAGCGTGGCCATGGGCGGCACGGTGACGGGCGAACACGGCGTGGGCGTGGAAAAGCTCAACAGCATGTGCGTGCAGTTTTCGCCGGAAGAAAACGAACAAATGTTTGCCGTCAAGCGCGCCTTTGACCCCCAGGGCCTGCTCAACCCCGGCAAGGTGATTCCTACCTTGCAGCGCTGCGCCGAGTACGGAAAGATGCTGGTGCGCGGTGGGGCCCTCAAACACCCGGATTTGCCACGGTTTTAGGTGGGGGTAAGCGGGGCAGCATAAAAGTTGAGCCCTGTACCATCCCAGCTTTGCCCGCGCAGCGATGCGGGCATGGATTTGCCTAAACCACACCCACTCATCTCTGATGGCCCAAGACAACCTTTTTGCCGCCTTGCGCGCGGCCTTCCCCGCCGATCTGGACGCCACCGCCGTAGAGACTGACACCGGCCTGCACTACTCCTGGCGCGACCTGGACCGCGCTACCGCCATGGTGGCCAACTTGTTGCAGTCGCTGGATTTACCCGCAGGCAGCCGCATTGCCGCACACACCGAAAAGTCGGTCGAAGCCATGGTTTTGTACCTGGCCACGCTGCGCGCGGGCTATGTGTATTTGCCGCTCAACACCGCTTACCAAAGCGCCGAGGTGGAATACTTCATTGGCAACGCCGAGCCCGCCGTGGTGGTGTGCGCCAGCCGCAACTTTGGCTGGGTGAGCAAGATCGCCTTCAAGGCGGGCACGCAGTATGTTTTCACGCTCGATGATGACCGCACCGGCAGCCTGCTGGAGCGCGCCGCCATGCACAGCGACGTGCACACCGTGGCGCAGCGCCAGGCCGATGACCTGGCGGCCATCGTCTACACCAGCGGCACCACCGGGCGCAGCAAAGGCGCCATGCTCAGCCATGGCAATTTGCTCAGCAACGCGCAAGTGCTTAAGGACTACTGGAGCTGGAAGAAAGGCGACGTGCTGATCCACGCCCTGCCCATCTTCCATGTGCACGGCCTGTTTGTGGCCATCCACGGCGCGCTCTTGAACGGCAGCAAGATGGTTTGGCTGGGCAAGTTTGACCCCAAGACGGTGCTGGCGCACATGGCGCAAGCCACCGTGTTTATGGGCGTACCCACCTTGTACGTTCGCCTGCTGGCCGAACCGGGCCTCACGCCGGCCGCCACCCGCCATATGCGCTTGTTCATTTCGGGCTCCGCGCCGCTGCTGCTCGAAACCTTTAAGGCATGGACGGCGCGCACCGGCCACACCATTTTGGAGCGCTACGGCATGAGTGAGACGGTAATGCTCACCTCCAACCCCTACGCGGCAGACGCGCGCTTTGGTATGCAAAGCGAGCGCCGAGGCGCCACCGTGGGCTTTCCCTTGCCGGGCGTGGACGTGCGCGTGGCAAGCGACGGCGACGCCCCGCTGGCGGTGGGCGAGATAGGCGGCATCCAGGTGCGCGGCCCCAATGTGTTTGCGGGCTACTGGCGCATGCCCGAGAAGACGGCTGAAGAATTTACCGCCGATGGCTATTTCCGCACCGGCGATGTGGGCCAAGTGGACGCGCGCGGCTATGTGCACATCGTGGGGCGCAGCAAAGACCTGATCA
>CAIYQF010000209.1 GCA_903928325.1 uncultured beta proteobacterium
CTTTTGAACGGCCCAAGCCTCGTCCATGCTGTGGGCAATGCCCGAGCGGGCGGAACCCAGGCCGATCTTGGTCATCGCCTCTTTGAACTTGAGACGGTCTTCGGCTTTGTCGATGGCCTCGGGCGTAGCGCCGATCAGCTCGACCTTGTATTTCTCCAACACGCCGTTGTGCCACAGGTCGAGCGCGCAGTTCAGCGCGGTCTGGCCGCCCATGGTGGGCAATATCGCGTCCGGCTTTTCCTTGGCGATGATTTTTTCCACCGTCTGCCAGGTGATGGGCTCGATGTAGGTCACGTCCGCGGTGTCCGGGTCGGTCATGATGGTGGCGGGGTTGCTGTTGATCAGAATGACTTTGTAGCCCTCTTCGCGCAAGGCTTTGCAAGCCTGCACGCCCGAGTAGTCAAACTCGCAAGCCTGGCCGATGATGATGGGCCCGGCGCCGATGATCAGAATGCTTTTAATATCGCTGCGTTTTGGCATGTTCTCTGCTGCTCTTTACTTCTTTTGTGGACTGCGCACCAGGCGCAGCCACTGTGACTAAAACTTAAGGTAGCGGGCTCAGGCCAGGCTGGCGTTGGCCAACTTGATCCCAAACCACACAAATACCGCGCCCACGGCGCTCGACAGGCTGGCGGACAACTTCTGGCGGGCCCGAAAGCCCTGCGCCAAGCGTGCGCCCGCAAAAATCAGTACCGACAAATACAGGGCGCTAAAACCCATGACGATGGCGCTCAGTATCAAAAAAGGGACGATCGGCGTCTCGTAGGCCGGATCGATGAACTGAACAAAAAATGACAGCAAAAACAGAATCGCCTTGGGGTTCAACAGGCTCACCAGCAGGGCCCGTTTAAAAGGGTCGGCCATGTGCGCCGGCATTTCCTGCAGATCCGCCATGGGCACAGCGGGCGAACGCCACTTCTTCAACGCGGCCCCTATCAATTGCAGCCCCACCCAGCTCAAATAGGCCGCGCCGGCGTACTTCACCACCATGAAAAGCGCGGGCGTGGTGCGCAGCAAACCGGCGGCGCCCAAACCCACCAGCGCCAGCAGCACCGTGTCACCCAAGAAAACACCCAAGGCGCCCTGAAAGCCGGGCTTTACGCCGCGCGCCGTGGCCACCGACAAGATGAACAGCGAATTGGGCCCCGGCAACAAAATAATGCCAAACGCCCCAATCACATACGTCCACAGGTCGGTGACGCCGTAAAAGCTCATGCCCGCTGCTCCATCTCCCGGATAAAGCGGTCAAACAGGTAGCCGATGTCGTGGGGGCCGGGTGAAGCTTCCGGGTGGCCTTGGAAGCAAAACGCCGGTTTGTCGGTGCGCTCCAGCCCTTGCAAGGTGCCGTCAAACAGGCTGATGTGGGTGGCGCGCAAGTTGGCAGGCAAGGTTTTCTCATCCACCGCAAAGCCATGGTTCTGGCTGGTGATGCTGACGCGCCCGCTGGCGAGGTCTTTGACCGGGTGGTTGGCGCCGTGGTGGCCAAACTTCATTTTGAAGGTCTTGGCGCCCGAGGCCAGCGCCATGATCTGGTGGCCCAGGCAAATGCCAAACACCGGGGTGCCGGATTCGATCAACGCCCGGGCCGCTTCAATCGCGTAGTCGCAAGGCTCGGGGTCGCCGGGGCCGTTGCTCAGGAAAATGCCGTCTGGCTGCAGCTTTTGCACTTCAACAGCAGGCGTTTGGGCTGGCACCACCGTGACTTTGCAGCCGCGCTCGCTAAGCATACGCAAGATATTTTTCTTGACACCAAAGTCGTAGGCCACCACATGAAATTTCGTTGCAGATTGCTGGCCATAGCCTTTACCGAGCGTCCATTCCGACTCAGTCCAGGCATAGCTATTGTTGGCGCTGACCACACGGGCCAGGTCCAGACCGGCCATGGACGGCGCGCCCTTGGCTGCGGCCACGGCTTGGGCGATCACGGCGTCGTTCACGGCCTGACCGGGCGCCAGCGCCCAGATGCAACCGTTTTGTGCACCCTGCTCGCGCAGTTGGCGCGTCAGTTGGCGGGTATCTATATTGGCAATGGCCACGGTGCCGTGGGCTTGCAGATAGGCGGCAAGCGTTCGGGTGCTGCGAAAGTTGGACGCCACCAGCGGCAGGTCTTTGATCACCAGACCGGCGGCGTGCACCGCGTCAGACTCCACGTCTTCGGGGTTGGTGCCGTAGTTGCCGATATGGGGGTAGGTCAGCGTGACGATCTGCTGGCAATAGCTGGGGTCGGTGAGGATTTCCTGGTAACCGGTCATGGAGGTGTTAAACACCACTTCACCGACCGTGGAGCCTGCGGCCCCGATGGAATTGCCAAGATAGACCGTGCCGTCTGCGAGCGCCAGGATGGCGGGGGGGGTATTACCCTGAAGAGACAAAAGCACTGGGTTCTCCGAATGGGTTACGGGTGCGCCCAAGCACGCTCAAGAGTCCATCTTGGGTGCATTTTTGTCGAAGGGGATGGGGCTTTTCGAGCGCTTGGGCGGCTGGTTTAAGGAAAGCCTACCATTGTAACCTAGCACTTTTTTGCTCCTTTAGCCGACGACTACTGTGCTGGCGTGCAGGCAAATCGCGGTGGCGGCGGCCACGTTCAACGACTCTTCGCCTCCCGGTTGGCCGATGCGCACATGCACCTGTGCGCGTTCCAGAAGGCTCTGGCGCACGCCCTGCCCTTCGTGACCCATGACCCAGGCGCATGGAAACGGCAGCTTCAAGTCCTGGATCAAGCTGCCTTGGTGCGAGCTGGTGACCACCAGCGGCACCTTGAGCGCTAGCAACTGGGCCTCGCCCACGCATTCCATCATCTGTAAACCAAAATGGGCGCCCATACCCGCACGCAGCACTTTGGGCGACCACAGCGCCGCTGTCTCTTGCAGAGCAATCACTTGTTGAAAGCCAAAAGCAGCGGCGCTGCGCAGGATGGACCCGACGTTGCCCGCGTCCTGGACACGGTCCAGGATCACGGTGGGTGCATCCGGGGCGATGGCGCTCTGGGCGGGCACATCCAGCACAAACCCGACCTTGGCGGGCGAATCCAGGCCGCTGATTTCGTCAAACAGCGCGTCTGGCACCACCACGTTCTTGGGGGCCACCGCCGCAAACTGCGCGCTGGCCTTCGGCCAATACGACTGGGCAAACACCGCAATCACCGGTTGCAGACCGCGCACGAGGGCAGCGCTGCACAAATGGTCGCCCTCCACCCAAAAGCGCCCGGTCTTGCGGTAGGCGGTATTGCCCTGGGCCAGCTTACGCAGTTCTTTGAGCAGTGGGTTGTCCCGCGAGGCAATGGGGTGCATGGCAGGGTGAATGGAAGTCATCGCAACAACTCAGTAACTGGCCGGAAGGTGCGGCGGTGTTCGGGGCATGGGCCTTGCTGGCGCAGTGCGGCCAGATGCTCGGGGGTTCCGTAGCCCTTGTGCTGGTCAAATCCATACTCCGGGAAAAGCTGGTGGTAGTCGACGCACCAGCGGTCGCGGCTGACTTTGGCCAAAATCGATGCGGCTGAAATAGAGGGTACTGTCGCATCGCCTTTGACAATGGCCTCGGCACGCATTTCCAGTACTGGCAGTCGGTTGCCGTCCACCAGCACGAGCTTTGGCGGCAGGCGCAATCCCAACACGGCGCGGCGCATGGCCAGCAGCGTGGCCTGCAGGATGTTGAGCTCGTCGATCTCCTGCACGCTGGCCTGAGCAATGGAGCAGCACAACGCTTTGGCGCGAATTTCGTCAAATAAAGCCTCGCGGCGTTTGGCGCTGAGTTTTTTGGAATCGGCCAGGCCTTGAATCGGCTTGCGATCGTCAAGGATGACGGCGGCAGCCACCACAGGACCCGCCAGCGGGCCACGACCGGCTTCATCGACCCCGGCAACCAGCCCCTCTACGCTCCAAACCAATGTGGCTTGCAATGGCGCAGACCACTTAGGCACGTAGCACCCCGGCTATCGTTTCGGTCGCCAAACGGGCGGTGTCGCGCTGCAGCAGCTCGTGCAAAGCCAGGAAGCGCGCCTCCAGCGTCTGAATTTTTTCGGGCCGCTGGTGTTTGGCGTGCAGCCAGTCCAGCACCCCTGCAGCCATTGCCTGGGGCGTGGCCGCGTCTTGCAGCAACTCCGGCACCACAAATTCCTGGCACAGGATGTTGGGCAAGCCCACCCAAGCCTGCAGTTTCTTGCGCTGCATGATGCGCCAGGACAGCGCGCCCATGCGGTAAGCAATCACCATCGGGCGCTTGAACAGGGCGGCTTCTAGCGTGGCAGTGCCACTGGCAATCAGCGTCACGTCACAGGCGGCCAGCGCGGTGTGCGACTGGCCGCTCACAATTTGAATGTGCTGGCCCACGC
>CAIYQF010000210.1 GCA_903928325.1 uncultured beta proteobacterium
GGTATCAAGAACAAGATCAAGCCCAAGCCCGAGATGAAGGGCGACGCGTACTTGGCGCCCTACGCGCTGCCGCGCAGCCTGGGTGAGGCGCTGGACTGGCTGCGCCGCGAGTCCGATTTGCACGAGGTGTTGGGTAAAGAATTCATCACCGTGTACTCCGAAATCAAAGAGCTGGAGTTCGACGAATTCATGAAAGTGATTTCCCCCTGGGAGCGCGAGCACCTGCTGCTGCACGTTTGAAGCCCTTTTTGACCTCCACGTTAACCCACGAGACCGTTCGCATGAATTCCCCTTTTGACACCAAACACATCCAGGAAATGGACAGCGCGCATTTTTTGCACCCCTTTACCGACTTCAAAGACCTCAACAGCCGGGGCGCGCGGGTGATTGCCGAGGCCAAAGACATTTACGTTTGGGACTCGGAGGGCAAGCGCATGCTCGACGCCATGAGCGGCCTGTGGTGCGTCAACGTGGGCTATGGCCGCAAAGAACTTGCAGATGCGGCGCACGCCCAAATGCTCAAGCTGCCTTACTACAACAGCTTTTTTCAGACCACCAATGTGCCAGCCGCCACGCTTGCGGCAAAACTCGCCTCGCTCGCACCCACGGTGGGTGACCGCAGCTTTGAGCATGTGTTTTATTCGTCTAGCGGCAGCGAGAGCAATGACTCGAACGTGCGCATGGTGCGTCGCTACTGGGACCTGCTGGGCCAACCTGAGCGCAAGGTCATCATCGGCCGCGTAAACGGCTACCACGGCAGCACCATGGCCGGGGCCTCGCTGGGCGGCATGAGCGGCATGCATGCCCAGGGCGATTTGCCTATTCCTAACATAACCCACATCGAGCAGCCTTACTTTTTTGAAAAAGGCCTGCCCGGCGAGACCAGCGAGGCCTTTGGCATTCGTGCAGCGGGCTGGCTGGAGGCAAAAATCCTGGAAATCGGCGCCGATAAAGTAGCCGCCTTTATTGGCGAGCCGGTGCAAGGGGCGGGCGGCGTCATCATTCCACCTGCCACCTATTGGCCCGAGATTCAGCGCATTGTGGACAAGTACGGCATTTTGCTGATCAGCGACGAGGTGATTTGCGCCTTTGGCCGCGTGGGCCACTGGTTTGCCTATGAAAAATTTGGCTACAAGCCAGACCTGGTGACCTTTGCCAAGGCGATTACCAGCGGCTACATCCCCTTGGGCGGCGTGATGGTGGGCAACCGGGTGGCCAAAGTGCTGATTGAGCAGGGCGGCGAGTTTAACCACGGCTACACCTACAGCGGCCACCCCGTGGCCTGTGCGGTGGCGCTGGCCAACTTGGAGATCATGGAGCGCGAAAACCTGGTGGGCCGGGTGCGTGACGATGTGGGGCCTTACTTGGCGCAAAAGTTTGCCGAACTCAGTGCGCACCCGTTAGTGGGCGTGGCGGAGACCTGCGGGCTGATGGCTGGGCTGGTGCTGGTCAAAGACAAAGCGACCAAGGTGCCGTTTCCCGCAGAGCTGGAGGTGGGTATGCGCTGCCGCGCGCACTGCTTTGCCAACGGACTGATCATGCGCGCCGTGGGCGACCGCATGATCATTGCCCCGCCGCTGACCATCACGCACGCTCAGCTTGACGAACTGGTGGGCCTGATCCGGCTGGTACTGGATCTGACGCTGGCCGATGCCCGGGACGCGGGCTGGTGGGATTGACTTTTATAATTTTCGTTGGACTAGCTTTCTAACTTATTCCCTTTTCGGAGACTTCCATGATGAACAAATACCTTTGGCCCGTGGCGATTGCCGCTTTGGCACTTGGCGCTTGCGGCAAAAAAGAAGAAGCCCCTGCGCCCGCTGCCAGCGCGCCGGTGGCAGTAGCGACTGCTGAAGAAAAAGTACTCAATATCTACAACTGGCCCGACTACATCCCCGAAGGTATGGTTGCCGCTTTTGAAAAAGAAACCGGCATCAAGGTGAACTACGACACCTTCGAGACCAATGAAGCGCTTAACGCCAAGTTGGTGGCGGGTAGCACCGGTTACGACATCGTGGTGCCCGGAAGCTCTTTCAGCCCCGCACAGACGGAAGCAGGCCTGTTCCAGCCGTTGGATAAGTCCAAATTGAAAAACTATGGCAACCTGGACGAGGCCATCATGCAGGGCTTGTCCAAGGCCGACCCGGGCAACAAACACCTGGTTCCCTGGGCATGGGGCTTTACCACCGTGGGCGTTAACCGGACCAAAGTTGAAAAAGCGCTTGGGAAATTGGCCATGCCCGCCAACGCCTGGGACCTGGTTTTCAAGCATGAATACACGTCAAAGCTGAAATCTTGCGGTATTGCCTTCCTGGATTCGCCCACCGAAATCATGCCCCCGGCACTGCACTACATCGGCAGGGATGCTTATTCCAACGACCCTGCCGACCACAAGGCCGCAGCCGACATGCTGGCCATGGTGCGCAAGGACATCCGTATTTTCAGTTCTACCATGATTGACGATATCGCCGGCGGCAAAGCCTGCGCGGTGGTTGGCTGGTCGGGCGACATCAACATTGCAGCAGGGCGCGCCAAGGAAAACGGCAGCAAAGACCTGATCGAAGCTTTATTGCCTAGCACCGGCGGAATGATCTTCTTTGACACCATGGCCATTACCAAAGACGCTAAGCACCCCGCCAACGCCCATGCCTTTATTGACTTTTACTTGCGTGCCGAGAGCGGTGCATCCGTATCCAACGAGTTGAGCTATCCAACGGCCAACAAGGCGGCCATGGAGCGCATCAAGCCCGAAGTGGCAGGCAATAAAACCATCTTTATTGAACCCGCCGTCGCGGCAACCATGGTGTCCCCGGGTAAGTTCACCAACGAAGGCCGCGAAGCCATGGCCAACGCTTATACGGCGTTCAAAAAAGGCAAGTAAGCGGCGGCAAGGGTGATGCACACGCATGGGCTGCCCTGGGTCAGGCGTTTGACCTTGGGGCGGAGCTTTGTCATCAGCCTGCCGTTTGCTTGGCTGACGGTTTTCTTCCTGGTCCCATTTTTCATTTTGCTGTACATCAGCTTGGTAGATATGGGCGGTGATATCCATCCGTTTAAGCCCTTGTGGGACAGCCAGACCGGCGTGCTGCGGCTCAAAGTTGAGAATTACCTTTCCATTTTTCGCGCCGAAGCGGGTGGCACACTGTTTCAAACGGTGTATGTCAGTTCCTACCTGCGTTCGATTGCGTACGCTTTTTTGACCGGGGTTTTGTGTCTTGTGCTGGGCTACCCGTTTGCTTATTTCATCGCAGGGTCTCAACCGGGCGTGCGACCCGCCCTGTTGATGATGGTGATGTTGCCGTTTTGGACTTCGTTTTTGCTGCGGGTCTACGCATGGAAGGGTATTTTGGCGGACCAGGGGGTCGTGAACCAGTTGCTGATGTGGTGTCACATCACGACTGAGCCGGTGCAAATGCTTTACACCAGCGTGTCCATGCTGGTGGGCATGACCTATGTGTACCTGCCTTTTATGGTGCTGCCTTTGTATGCGACCTTGGTCAAGCTCGATCTGCGGCTGCTGGAAGCGGCCAAGGATTTAGGCGCCTCATCCTGGAAAGGTTTTTGGCTTGTGACGGTGCCGCTGTCCAAAGCGGGCATTGTTGCGGGCTTTATGTTGGTCTTCATCCCGGCAGTGGGCGAATTTGTGATTCCGTCACTGCTGGGCGGACCGGAAAACCTGATGGTTGGACGTGTGGTGTGGGACGAAATGTTCACTAGCAACAACTGGCCGCGCGCCAGCGCACTGGCGGTGTCCATGATCGCACTGGTGGTCGTTCCGCTGGCACTCTACTACCGCCACCTGGGTAGCACCACCCAATCGATGTCTGCCGAGTCCGTTGCCGATTCGGGTCTACGCCCATAGGGATGACGTGATGCAGCGGTTTTTAAAAAAAAAGCTGGGCGCCTTGTGGCTGACAACGATTTTTTTGTTCTTGTACCTGCCGCTCCTATTCATGGTGGTTTTTTCATTTAACAGCACCCGCCAGGATGCGGTGTTTACCGGATTTTCTTGGCGCTGGTACGAGGCGCTGGCGCGGGATACCAAGATTGTGGAGGGCTTTTGGCTGTCCTTACAGATCGCTGGCGTTACGGGCATGTTGTCTGCGGTTCTGGGCACGCTTTCCGCTTATGTACTGGTGCGTTACCACCGTTTCACGGGTCGAGCGGTGTTTTCCGGCATGGTCAATGCGCCGCTGGTGATGCCAGAAGTCGTAATTGGATTGTCTCTCTTGCTGTTGATGGTGGGTGTTCAGCATGCGGTGGGTTGGCCTGAGCGCGGGCTGGTCACCATCATTTTAGGGCACACCCTTTTGGGGCTTGCCTATGCCATGGTCGTGGTGCAGTCCCGCTTGCTGGAGTTCGACCGTGCACTGGAAGAGGCCGCCATGGACCTGGGTGCGCGGCCACTGCAGGTTTTCTTTTTGGTGACGCTGCCCCAGATTTCGCAGGCCATTGTGGCTGCGTTTTTGTTGTCATTTACCCTGTCTTTTGACGATGTTGTGATCTCGGAGTTTTTGTCTGGTCCCGGTGTCAACACCCTTCCGCAGGTGATCTTTGGCTATGCGCGCCGCGGGATAAACCCCACCATTTATGCGGCAGCTAGTCTGCTTATCGCCACAGTAAGTCTGGGCGTCATTGCCTACAGTGTGTGGGTCGCCCGAAGCTCTCGTAAGCGCTCCCTAGATGCCCGAGTTGCCGCTTCTGCGAAAAGAGGCCCGTGGCCGACGGGCTTGGCATAGGTATTGCGTCGTCTCAGGTGTTGGCCACCTAGAAAAGCGGGTACAGTGTTCGTACAGGCTGCAAACGCCCGTTTTTTGTCCACTTACTATTGTTCGGCTGCATCGATTTTTCAGGAGATGAAATTGACCACAAACCAACTTTACAAACGCTGGCATGAACTGTTGGGCAGCCTGGCGGTGTCGCTGGGAATGCTTGCCTGTGCTGGATCTGCGCTGGCCCAGGAGGAAAAAATCCTCAACATTTACAACTGGTCGGACTATCTGGCAGACGACACGATACCGAATTTTGAAAAAGAGACCGGTATCAAGGTGCGTTACGACACATATGACAACAACGAGATCCTGCATGCCAAGTTGGTTGCTGGAAAAACCGGCTATGACATTGTGGTTCCGTCCTCCACCTTTGCACGCTTGCAAATGGACGGTGGGCTGCTGGCCAAGCTGGACAAATCCCAGCTGCCGAATTTAAAGAATTTGGACCCCGATATTCAGGCACAAATCGCCAACATTGACCCAGGCAACCAGTACCTGGTCAACTGGCTGTGGGGCTACACCACCATTGGTATCAATACCGCCAAGGTAAAATCCGCGCTGGGCAGTGAGCCCATGCCTGCCAATGTCTGGGAGCTTTTCTTCAACCCAAAATACATCAGCAAGCTCAAAAGCTGTGGCGTCAGCACCTTGGACAGTGCAACGGAAGTATTGCCCGCAGCGCTGCACTATTTGGGCAAAGACCCTTTTAGTAAAAACGCCGCGGATTATCAAGAGGCTTTGGCCTTACTCAAGAGTGTGCGTCCTTATGTCACACTGTTTAGCTCATCTGGTTATATCAACGACATGGCCAGCGGCTCGATTTGCATGGCGCTGGGATGGAACGGAGATATCAACATTGCGCGTAGCCGTGCCATTGAGGGGAAAACGGGCCAGGACGTGGTTGCCATGGTCCCCAAGATCGGTGCCGTTTTGTTCTTTGACATGATGGCCATTCCTGCCGACGCTGCGCATCCCAAAAATGCACTTGCATTTATGAACTACATCATGCGCCCCGAGGTACATGCGGGCTTGACCAACAAGGTCAAATACGCCAACCCAAACAAGGAGTCCCGCAAGTTCATCAACCCTGAAGTCGCCAAGAACCCATCGGTTTTCCCTAACAGCAGTGAAATGGAGACCATGGTCGCGCCCAAGGCGTTGACCAACGACATTCGTCGGCTTTCGACGCGTGCCTACACCTCGTTCAAAACCGGTATTTAGTTTAGGCTTTTAAAGCGAAGCCCAGGGAGGTCCGGTGGCACATAAGAATTCGAAAAGTAGCGGCGGCGACATCGCACCCTTTTTGCAAGTCAAACGCATCGTCAAGAAATTTGACGATGTATTCGCAGTCGATGAAGTCAGCCTGGACATCGCGCAGGGTGAGATATTTGCCCTATTGGGTTCTTCGGGTTGCGGCAAGTCCACCTTGCTGCGTATGCTTGCGGGCTTCGAAGCACCGACCGCTGGCCAGATTTTGTTGGCGGGCCAGGACATTGGGGGGTTGGCGCCCTACGAGCGGCCCATCAACATGATGTTCCAAAGCTACGCATTGTTCCCTCACCTCACGGTGTGGGACAACGTTGCTTTTGGCTTGCACCGCGAAGGCATGCCCAAAGAGCAGATCAACGAGCGGGTCACGCAGATGCTGGACCTGGTGCAGCTCAAACCCTATGCCAAGCGCAAACCCCACCAGCTCTCGGGTGGTCAGCAGCAGCGCGTGGCATTAGCTCGCAGCTTGGCGAAACGCCCCAAGTTGCTGTTGCTTGACGAGCCGTTGGGTGCGCTAGACGCCAAGCTGCGCCAACGCACGCAACTGGAGCTGGTAGACATCATTGAACAGGTCGGTGTGACCTGCGTCATGGTGACCCACGACCAAGAAGAAGCCATGACCATGGCCACCCGTATTGGTGTGATGAGCGAGGGCAAGATATTGCAAATTGGCCAGCCCGCCGAAATTTACGAAACGCCCAATTGCTTGTTTGTCGCGGACTTCATTGGCACCGTCAATATTTTCAAGGGTCAGGTTGAGGTGGATGAGCCAGACCATGTGGTCATCGCTTCTGTCGACTGCAAACACTACGTCAGCCACGGTATCACCGGGAACCAAGGCATGGACGTCCATGTGGCGGTCCGGCCTGAAAAAATGACCATACAAACCGAGCCAGTGCAGGACGCTGATCGCGAGTCCCCGGCCGAAGTGGGCTTTAATCAAGCCCAGGGTGTGATTGAAGACTTGGCATATCTGGGCAACCTTACCACCTACCACGTGCGGCTCGATGGCGGGTCGGTGGTCAAAGTCACCCACACCAATGCGGCGCGCCATGGAAGCTCCGCCATGACCTGGGGCGATCGGGTTTACGTATGGTGGTGCGGCAGTGATGTAGTGGTTTTGACCCGCTAGGTCGGCGATGACGACCATGGCCCGCAGCAGCATGACGGACTATGCCAAGTTCATGGGATATTGGGGGCGTTCGTTCGTTATTGGTGTACCGATGGCGTTTTTGCTGCTGGTATTCTTGTTGCCCTTCTTAGTGGTGTTCAAAATCAGTGTGTCCGAAATGGACACGGTGTACTTCAAGGACCTGCTTAGCGTCAAAGACGATCTGGTCGTTCTCGCGTTCAAATACGGGAACTACATCAGTCTCACGCAGGACGCCTTGTATTTCAAGGCCTACCTCAGTTCCATCAAAATTGCCGCAGTTACCACGACGATCTGTCTGGCCATAGCGTATCCTTTTGCCTACTTTTTGGCGCGAAGCCCGGCCCAACGTCGGCCTGCATTGCTCATGCTCGTGATGCTTCCGTTTTGGACCTCGTTTTTGTTGCGGGTTTACGCTTGGAAGATGCTGCTGGCCGACGCAGGGGTTTTCAACAACCTAGCCATCGCCCTGGGACTGGCGTCAGAGCCCGTCAAAATGATGAATACCCCGTTTGCATTGGTGTTGGGCATGGTCTACACCTATGTGCCTTTCATGATATTGCCGCTGTATGCCAACCTGGTGAAGATGGATTTGCGACTGTTGGAGGCAGCCTTGGATCTGGGTGCGACGCCATGGCAGGCTTTTTGGCGCATCACGGTGCCCTTGTCTAAGAGTGGCATCGTTGCGGGCTCCATGCTGGTTTTTATACCATGTGTGGGCGAGTTCGTCATTCCAGAACTGCTGGGGGGGCCCGAAACTCTGATGATTGGCCACGTGCTGTGGGATGAGTTTTTTGGCAACAACGACTGGCCCATGGCTGCGAGCGTGGCGGTGGTGATGGTCGGCCTGATCATCCTCCCTCTGGCCTTTTTTAACAAATACCAAGCGGAAAGCACATCCGCCTCAAAGCCATGACACCCCTAGCAGGTCGACTGACCTCTCATGCATGGATGGGCGCCGTTTATGTGTTTTTGTACCTACCTATCCTGACGCTGATGTTGTTCAGTTTCAATGCGAGCCCCATGGTGACGAACTGGGGCGGATTTTCCTTGCGTTGGTACCAGGCCTTGGCCCACGACCGCGAGATCATTGATGGCTTCAAACTGTCGCTAGAAATTGCTTTTGCCACCGGGTGCTCCTCCGTGGTCCTGGGAACCTTGGCAGCGCTTAGCCTGCACCGTTTTAAGCGCTTTACCGGTAGAACCCTGTTTGCCGGTATGGTGAATTCACCACTGGTGATGCCCGAGGTGATTATCGGACTGTCTTTGTTGTTGATGCTGGTGTCGGTGCAGCGCTTGTTTGGTTTTCCCGAGCGTGGCTTTGCTACGATTTGGCTCGGACATACCTTGTTAGGTATGGCGTATGCCACGGTGGTGGTGTTGTCTCGGTTTCAGGAGATGAGCATATCCTTGGAAGAAGCGGCACAAGACCTGGGAGCGCTGCCTTTGCAGGTGTTTTTTCTGATAACACTGCCACTGGTCTCGCAGGCGCTGGCGTCGGCCTGGTTGTTGACGTTTACTTTGTCGTTGGACGACGTGGTGATTTCTGCTTTTTTGAATGGACCAGGGTCCACGACCATGCCGATAACCATTTTTAGTCGTGCCCGGCTGGGCTTGAGCCCAAGCGTCAATACCGTTGCGACCCTGACGGTTGCGGTGGTCAGCATCGGGGTTCTGGCCGCCAGTGTGTGGATGTCCAGGGCAGAGAAGAAGCGTGCACAAGAAATGGCGGCGGCATACCGCATGGTGGACTAGCGTTTGCGCTGGCGTGAATGCTTGGAGGATTTTGACCGGGTTTATCTATAACAGGAGTGAAAAATGACTTTTCAAAAAAATTTATGGGTGCTTGCATTGTCCGGTGCCATGCCCTTGGTGAGCGCCCATGCTCAATCAACGGCAGATCTAAAGAAAGAAATCGACGCCTTGAAGGCCCAGTTGCAGATACTCCAACAAAAAGTCGAGGCTGTGGCCGCGCAACCAGACGTCACGCCCTTGACTCAGCAGGTTAACCGCTTGGAGCAACGGCTCGACATTGCCGGTGATGAAGCTGAAAAGTCGGGTTTCAAAGGCATGAAGATCAATGGCACGATTGAAACCGCGCTCAAATACAACAACATCGACAAAAGTAATGATTTCAGTGCCAGCGCCGGTAATAACGGTGGCGAGTACGGAATGTTGCAAATCACCAAAGAGTCGCAAGATGGTGAAGGCATTGACTGGACGCTGCGGCTACTGCCTGGTGCATCGTCGCTGGTACATGAGGCCTCCATGTCGGTCCCTTTGGACAAAGAGAACCGTCTGATCGGCGGCTTCATGCCCGATTTTCAGGGCTATGAATTTGCCTTTGCCAATTCAAACTCAACGCTTGGAAACCAGTTCATTACCCACAACGCACTGTATGACCTGGCTGGTGCGACGGCCTACACAGGTTTGGGCATGTCCCATACGCTGGGCGGTGGCGCCGTGGCACTGAAATGGCTGGTAGGTAATGTGGATACGGCTTCCGATAGTACCGGTACAACTTTTTCGGCGCCGTCGTATGACGTGACCACAGGGCTAAAAACCGATCCTGTTCCGAGCGCAAGTGCACTAGGGTCCACAGCGAAATCAGTAGCGTTGGCTTACCGCGCCGACTGGACGATTAACGACACATCGACCATCGGCCTGTCGGGTTTGCATGGTGCCATGAACCGTAGTTTCAACATTTTGACGGTAGACGGCGGTTACATCCGCGGCGACTGGCAGTTCAATGGCCAACTGACAGCAGGCCAAATGGAGCGCGCTGCGGCCAATGGTGGTACAGCGCGGTGGACCGGGCTTTCTGCCTTTATGGCCTACAAAATAGTGCCGCGCCTGCAGTTGCTGGCTCGTGCGGACTTTATTGACAACCGTGACAACGGTGGGGGCACCTATGCGGACAATGGCGGTGGATCGGGCAACGGATTGGGACCAGAAGGCTTGGATGCGACGGGCAGCTTTGCCTACGATGAAACCACCGGTGTGGCCACGCGGGGCGCCAATTTGTTGCGTTACTCCTTGGGCACTAACTACCAGGTCAACTCCAACACGCAGTGGAAAACCGAGTACCGGCTGGACCAGTCCACGGGCTACAACTTTTTGGGCTCTGACGGCGTGACCTACCAAAAAGACAAAACCACGGTGTCCACTTCTGTGGTTTTGTCGTTCTAATTGCCTCAGGCTAGCCCCGCGCGACCGGTCGTGCGGGGTCGACGCACCATTCGCTCCAGCTGCCGGCGAATAGCGCCCCAGGAGGCAGGCCCGCGATCTGCATGGCCACGATATTGGGAATGGCGCTCACGCCGCTGCCACAGTGGTGAACCACCGCACTGGCGGCGAGTAGGCCCAACAACGCGTCAAATTCGGTGCGCAACTGGGCGGCTGGTTTGAATGTTCCATCGGCGTTGAAGTTCAGGGAAAACGGACGGTTGAAAGCGCCTGGAATATGTCCCGCCACGGGGTCTAGCGGCTCCACATCGCCCTTAAAACGCGCTGGCGCGCGCGCATCGATGAGCACTTGTTGCGTGCCGCCGAGCCGACGCTCCACCTGCCCAATATCCACCAGATCCAGCAAGGGTGTTGCAACGGAAAAGGTGTCGGGTGCTGCAGCGGAAAACCCGAGTGCAGGGCCACTTTCTGTGGCGCCTCCTTGTGCGATCCAGGCTTGAAATCCGCCATTCAACAATGCCACGGGCGCGTGGCCCAGCCATTTAAGCATCCACCACAGGCGCCCACAGAAGTTGCTTCCGTGGCGGTCGTAGACCACCGCCTGCATGCCGTTGCGAAACCCCGCCGCCGCCAGCCACTGTGCAAACGTCTCGCGTGCGGGCAGCGGGTGACGCCCGCCGCTGGCAGCCCCACTGCGCAGTCGGTCGCCCTTGGCGCTCAAGGCCGTATCCAGATCGGCGTATACCGCGCCGGGAATATGGCTTTGGGTGTACAGGGCTTCGCCCGCACCGTCCTGAGCCAGGTCGAAACTACAGTCAAACACCCGGTATGGCGTGCCGCTGCTGAGCAGGTCCTGGAGTTGGGTGGCAGAGATCAGATCGGTGTACATGCGCAAGTTCCTTCGGGTTGGGGCAAGTTTCAAAGGTCGGGTTGCATCACAACGCAGGGTCAATGCTCTTCCCCGGGCGTGTCGGGCAAGGCGCGGGCGCGCAGCACCGTGGCCAAAACTCCGCTGGTCACGATGACGGCGATTCCGGCCCAACCCATGGGGGCAATGGTGTCGCCAAATAGCACTACGCTGTAGACACAGGCAAACACGATGCCCGAGTACTGCATGCTGGCAACCACCAACGTGGCACCTTTGCGGTAGGCGCGCGTCATGCACCACTGGCCTAGAGATGCCAATACGCCAATAGGCACTACCCACGCAGCGTCTTGCCAGCGCACATGCGCCCAGGGGGTCAGCTCAGAAAGTGCGACGCCAGCGCCGCCGATCAGGGTGGTTCCGATGGCGAAGTAAAACACCGTACGCTCTTCGGGCTCACCAACCTTGCCCAACGCCGTAACCTGCATATATGCCAGAGCCGCCCCCATGCCTGACAGCAGCCCAATCACCCCGGCGAACAGTTGGTCATGGTCAATAGTGGGTCGCAGCGTCATGACAACTCCAGCGAAACCCAGTAGGACGGTTACCATCAAGAGGCCTTGGCGCGGTCCTTGGCCGTAAAGCAAGGAGCCGCCTAAAATAAAAGCGGCAACCCAAACGCCGCTCATGTAATTGAGCGTCATGGCGGTGGCAAGGGGCAGATGTGCAATGGAATAAAACCACGAGCCCAAGGAAAGAACGCCCACGGCACTGCGCGTTAAATGCATCATCGGCACCGGCGTGCGTAAACTTGCCCCGCGTGCGCGCACCACGGCTGCCATGAAGATGACGCTGACCAAACCGCGGTAAAAAATCAACTCAAAGGTGCCAAAGCTGCTCGACGCCGCCTTGACGCCCACGGCCATTGTCGCAAACAGAAAGGATGCCAGCACCATCCACAGTGCCTGTTTGGAGCTGCCAGGCCCGCCCGATGGGCTCATGTTTCGGGCTGTATGGTGTCGACCATGCGGGCGCGATACCACTCGTGGAAGTGCTGCATTCCGTCTTCCATGGGGCTTTGGTAGGGGCCTACTTCGTTGTCACCACGCTGAAGCAGGGCTTTGCGCCCGGCGTCCATGCGTTCAGCGATTTCGTCGTCCTCAACACAGGTTTCCATGTAGGCGGCCTGCTGGGATTCGACAAATTCACGCTCGAAAGCCACAATTTCCTCGGGGTAATAAAACTCCACCATGTTCATGGTTTTGTCCACTCCCATGGGGTGCAGGGTGGATACGGTCAGGACATGCGGGTACCACTCGACCATGGTGTGCGGGTAGTAGGTGAGCCAAATGGCGCCGAACTTTGGCGGCACGCCATTGCGGTACCTGAGCAGGGCACTCTGCCAGCGCTCATATGCGGGGGATCCACCGCAGGCGTCGGCTTTACCCAGGCGGTTGGCCGCACCCACCGTCTGTACCGAGTAATGTTCTTTAAATTCCCAGCGCAGGTCTTCGCAGGTTACAAAATTGCCCAAACCGGGGTGGAACGGGCCCACGTGGTAGTCCTCCAGGTACACCTCAATGAAGGTTTTCCAGTTGTAGTTGCACGCGTGCATCTCCACGCGCTCGAGCACGTAGCCATCGAAGTCCAGTTCGCTGCGGGGGCCTAAACCGGCCATTTGGGCGGCGACATCGACTCCGCCCGATTCAAACAACAAGCCGTTCCACTCTTGCAGCGGGTAGTTGTTGAGATTCAGGCACGGGTCGGCAGCGAAGTGGGGTGCGCCGATCAATGTGCCAGTCTGGCCGCCGGCCACGCCGCTGTGCAAGCCGCTGTAGGTCCAGCGGTGCAGAGGGCAGACGATGTTTCCATTGCTGACTGCGGCCTGGTTTTGCCCCTGCAGCAGAGAGCCTTTGCCCTTGAGCATCAACGCCTGGCGGTGGCGGCAGACGTTGGAGATCAACTCAATGCCGCCGGCGTTGCGCACCAGTGCGCGGCCTTCATTCTCCTGTGGCAGCGTGTAGTAGTCTCCGATCTCAGGCACGCTCAGGCTATGACCCACGTAGCGCGGGCCCGATTTGAAGATGCTTTGCATCTCCCGTGCATACAGGGCGGGGTCAAAGTAGCTCGATACGGGGAGTTGGCTGACGGCCTGCTGCAGCTGAAGACTTAAATCAGACATGGTGGACCTGACCTAAAGACTCCCCACAGGGAGATTGCGCACAAGACGCGAACAGTAAAGGCCGTCAGTCCCATAGGAAGACGGTCGCGAAGGTAAGCATTGTACCTTTGGCGAGGCAGCGCGAGAGGCGTCTTGCCGAGACTGGCAAAGCACTGCCCTAAAATCCCTTGGCACCCATTGCTTTTGTCTCTACCCTTCTAAGTGAGCCCCGTATGCCAAAGGCAAGTTTCAACGCCCCCACCGCCGCCCAAGTTCTTAGCGAGTTGCCCGCCGATTACGAGGCGGCCATGCATCAGCTCGAGCGCCTGGTCGCGCAGATGGAGGCGGGCGACATGCCGCTGGATCAACTGCTCGTGGCCTACCAAAGGGGGGCTGCGCTGCTGCGGGTGTGCCGCGAAAAGCTCCAAGCCGTGGAGGAACAAATTAAGGTGCTCGACAACGGTGTGCTCAAACCATGGAAAAACACGTGACCCATTCCGTTTCGTTCACATTAGATTCATGGAGCAGCCGGCGCTTGCAATCGGTCGAACGTTGCCTGGACGATTGGGTCAGCGCCGATGCACTGGCGGGCGCGGCACTTGGTGCACCGCCAGACTTGGTGGCTGCTATGCGCTACGCCGTGCTGGAGGGCGGAAAGCGCTTGCGTCCCATGCTGGTGCTGGCCGCTTTTGAAGCCGCATCTGGGCATAGCGAAGAGCCCTCTACGGCTGCCCTTCGCGCGGCGTGTGCAGTGGAATTGATTCACGCCTATTCCTTGGTTCACGACGACATGCCGTGCATGGACAACGACGTCTTGCGCCGTGGAAAGCCCACGGTTCATGTGCAGTTTGGCCAGGCAAGCGCTTTGCTGGCAGGTGACGCATTGCAAGCGATGGCGTTTGAGGTGTTGACACCGTCGGATGCCAGTGTGGCGCCCGATGTGCAAGCGCGCTTGTGTGCCTTGCTGTCGCGCGCTGCAGGCAGTACCGGCATGGCCGGGGGGCAGGCCATTGACCTGGCCAGCCTGGGTTGCACTTTGGATGAAGATGCCTTACGCCATATGCACCAGTTAAAAACCGGCGCCTTGCTTCGCTGCAGCGTCATGATGGGCGCTGCCTGTGCGGGCGCCAGCGCATTGGTGACCGATGCGCTGGAGCAATACGGAATCGCCCTAGGGCTTGCATTTCAGGTTGTTGATGACGTACTGGACGTTACCTCGGATTCCGCAACACTCGGTAAGACGGCTGGCAAAGACGCCGACCATGCGAAACCGACCTATGTTTCCCTTCTGGGCCTTGAGCGCAGCCAAACCTATGCCGCCCACTTGCTTGACCAAGCGCGTGCGGCGCTGGCATTGACTGGATTGGCCGATACGTCCGCACTGGGCGCGCTGGCCGATATGGTGGTCCATCGAAGCCATTGAGCTTTTTACGATAATGCATATTGTTTGCACTTTTGGGCCGCTGCTATTCGGCGCGTTTACCTAAACCCTTCGCTCCATGCCCGATACATTCCAGCCTAAAACCCCCTTGCTGCGCCATATTCACTCGCCGCAGGATTTGCGGCGCATGCCACGCACCGATATGCGTGCGGTGGCAGATGAAGTGCGGGCGTATTTGCTCCACAGCGTAGCCAAGACCGGCGGGCACCTAGGTTCAAACCTGGGAACGGTAGAGTTGACCGTGGCCTTGCATTACGTTTTTGATACGCCCAAAGACCACTTGGTGTGGGATGTGGGCCACCAAACCTACCCGCACAAGATTTTGACCGGGCGGCGCGAGCGTATGGCAACCTTGCGCCAGTTCGGTGGCCTGAGCGGCTTCCCGCAGCGCGGGGAGAGTGAATTTGATGCCTTTGGCACCGCACACTCCAGCACATCGATTTCGGCCGCCCTCGGCATGGCGGTAGCTGCCAAACTCAAGGGTGAAGATGGGTATTCGGTGGCGATTATTGGCGACGGCGCGCTCACGGCGGGTATGGCCTTTGAAGCGCTCAATAACGCGGGCGTCCAAGACTGCCGCCTATTGGTCATACTGAACGACAACGAGATGAGCATTAGCCCGCCGGTGGGCGCGCTCAACCGCTACTTGGCTCAGTTGATGAGCGGGCAGTTTTATGCCAAGGCCAAGAGTGTCGGGAAAAGTGTACTCAAAGGCGCCCCCACCCTTTTTGAACTCGCCAAGCGCATTGAAGAGCACGCCAAAGGCATGGTAGTCCCGGCCACCTTGTTTGAGCAGTTTGGCTTTAATTACATCGGCCCGATTGACGGGCATGATCTGGATTCGCTGATTCCCACTCTGGAGAACATCAAGCACCTCAAGGGCCCGCAATTTTTGCATGTGGTGACCAAAAAGGGCAGGGGCTATGCATTGGCTGAGGCAGATCCCGTGGCCTACCACGGGCCAGGAAAATTCGACCCCGCGGTGGGTCTCAAGCAGCCTGCTGTCCCTGGCAAGCCGGCCTTTACCCAGGTGTTTGGGCGTTGGCTGTGCGATATGGCCGAGAAAGATAAGCGCCTGGTGGGGATTACCCCGGCCATGCGTGAGGGCTCAGGTTTGGTCGAGTTTGAAGCCCGCTTCCCGGATCGGTATTTTGACGTAGGCATTGCCGAGCAGCATGCGGTGACTTTTGCCGCGGGGCTTGCGACCCAGGGGTTTAAGCCTGTGGTGGCGATCTATTCGACCTTTTTGCAGCGTGCATACGACCAGCTTATCCACGATGTTGCCATTCAAAACCTGCCGGTGGTGTTTGCCTTGGACCGGGCTGGGCTGGTCGGGGCTGATGGCGCAACCCATGCCGGAGCCTATGACATTGCATTTTTGCGCTGCATTCCCAACGTTAGCATCGCCTGTCCGGCGGACGAAAATGAATGCCGCCACTTGCTGAGTACCGCCTTTATGCAAGACCACCCCGTGGCGGTGCGGTACCCGCGCGGGGCAGGCGCTGGCGTGCTCGAACATACGAGCTTGGATGGTTTGCCATTTGGAAAAGGAGAAATTTGCCGCACGGGCGAGCGGATTGCCATTTTGGCGTTTGGTACCTTGCTGCAACCGGCCTTGGTGGCAGCAGAAGCACTGAATGCCACGGTGGTCAATATGCGCTGGGCCAAGCCACTGGACAAGGCCTTAGTGTTTTCTGCGGCGGCAAGCCACACATGCCTCGTGACCTTGGAAGATGGGGCCCTGATGGGCGGGGCGGGCAGTGCGGTGCTGGAGGCTTTGCAGGCGGCCAGACTTGTTATGCCTGTGTTGCAGTTGGGGTTGTCAGACCAATTCATTGAACACGGTGACGTGCCTTTGTTGATGGCCATGCAAGGTTTAGACGCGCCAGGTATTGAGGCCGCTATCCGGGCCCGGTTTGGGCCGCCTTAGCGCTTACCTCCAAGGGAAAACCCCCGCAATAACCCGATAATGCTTTTCTACAATACGTTCGGTTTTATCCTATCTGGCCTCCTGACGCCCTGTGGCGCAGGGGTCGGACCTTTTACCTTTAACGGAGTACTGCAATGGATCGTCGCTCAATTATAAAAAATGCCGGTATCGCTGGGGTGTTGGCTGCTGGCATGGCTCCGGCTGTCCATGCGCAAGCTACGTTGCGCTGGCGCGTTGCCTCCAGTTTTCCGAAGTCGCTGGACACACTATTCGGAACCTGTGACGTGTTTGCGAAAAAAGTGTCTGACATGAGCGGTGGAAAATTCGTTATCAGTACCCATGCTGCGGGCGAGCTGATGCCGGCATTTGGAGTGTTGGACGGGGCATCTAATGGCACCGTGGAGATGGCGCACACCGCACCGTACTACTTTTTTGGCAAAGACCCAACCTATGCGCTCGATTGCGCAGTGCCATTCGGCCTCAACAGTCGCCAGATGACCGCCTGGATGTTCGAGGGCAATGGCCTCAAGCTAACGCGGGAGTTTTACGCCAAGGTCGGGATTGTCAACTTTCCTATGGGCAACACGGGAGTACAAATGGGTGGCTGGTTTCGCAAGGAAATCAATTCAGTGGCTGATCTCAAAGGCCTGAAGTTTCGCTGCGGTGGTTTTGCCGGCCGGATGCTTGAACGCTTGGGCGTGGTTCCGTCCAACATACCTGGCGGGGAAATTTACCAAGCACTTGAAAAGGGAACCATTGATGCAGCCGAATGGGTTGGCCCTTACGACGATCTCAAACTCGGCTTTGGCAAGGTGGCGCCGCACTACTATTACCCTGGATTCTGGGAAGTGGGCCCACAGCTTTCGCTGTATTTCAATCAAAAGGCTTATGAAGGATTACCCGGTGAGTATAAGGCGATCGTTGAGTCTGCAGCTGCGTTTGCACACATAGATATGCAGGCAAAGTACGATGCGCGCAATATGCCCGCACTTAAAACTCTGGTGAGCCAGGGTGTGAAGTTGCATGCCTTCCCCAAAGAAATAATAACGGCATCCTTCAAGGCAGCCATGGACGTGTATGCCGAACTGAACGATACCAATCCAGCCTGGAAAAAGATATATACAGACTACGCCGCATTTCGCAAGGAAAGCAACCTGTGGTTCGGCCTGGCAGAGGCTTCCATGGATGATTTCATGCAAGCGCAGAAGTTCTAAAACAGTCTTACCAAAAAAACCCCCGCTCAGGCGGGGTTTTGTATTTCAGCCTTTGGCAGTCGATGTGCTGGGTAGGATTATGGTTTCGCGGTCTGCTCGTCCTTCATGGAATCCATTAGGCGCTTCATCGGATCTTCTTTTGCCTCATTGTTTGCGGGCGTAGCTGCCTCATATGCGGCTCTGTCAACTGACTTTTGGGTGGAATCGGTTTGCATTTGCTGGAACACCTGGTCAGCGTCCACGGTGGCCTCTTCGCCTAGGCCGCGCGACACAAGGGAGGGGAATGCAATGATCAGTCCCACCATGATTACCTGAATCAGCACAAAGGGTACAGCACCCCAGTAAATCTGCTCAATGGTGACCCGCATCATGGGCTTTTTCGTGACCTTGTCCGTGTAGTCTTCGTGGGGCGCCACGCTGCGCAGATAAAAAAGCGCAAACCCAAAGGGTGGGTGCATAAATGAGGTCTGCATGTTGACCGCCAGCAGCACACCAAACCAGACCAAGTCAATCCCCAGTTTCTCGGCCACTGGACCAATGAGGGGAATGATGATAAACGCCAGCTCAAAGAAGTCCAAAAAGAACGCCAGTACGAAGACCATAATGTTCACTACGATCAAAAACCCCAACTGCCCGCCCGGCAGGCCTGAGAGCAGGTGTTCGACCCATTTGGGTCCATCGACACCTTGGAATGCCAAACTAAACACCGTAGCGCCCAGCAAGATGAAGATGACAAAACACGATAGTTTCATCGTGGAGTCCATGGCCTGGCGGATCAGCGGCAGGTCAATGCGTCTGCGCGCCAGTGCCATGGCCAGGGCGCCGACCGCACCCATTGCGCCCCCTTCAGTCGGTGTTGCGATGCCCAGAAAAATGGTTCCAAGCACCAGGAAAATGAGTGCGAGCGGTGGAATCATGACAAAAGTTACCCGCTCCGCCATGTTGGAAAGCAGCCCCAGACCGGTTACGCGGTTGAGCACTGCCAGCACAAACGCCATTCCCACGCCGACGCACAGGCTGGTCACGATCAGTTCGTCCAGTGGCGTGGTCTCGGGACGAGACTTGGCGAATGCGATGGCGCAGGCTGTGGCCCCTATCACCAGTAATGCCAAGGATCGCAGACCCGAACTGCCATTTTTTTCACGTATCGTGCGCGCTTCAATGGGCAGGGCAGGAACCCAATGGGGACGTACAAAACTCAATACCAGTATGTAAAAAACGTACAGCCCTGTAAGCACAAAACCGGGGATAAATGCGCCTTTGTACAAATCACCCACGCTCTTACCTAACTGGTCGGCCAGTACGATTAGCACGAGTGAAGGCGGAATGATCTGGGCCAGGGTGCCGGACGCAGCAATGACGCCGCTCGCAACCCGCCGGTCATAGCCATAGCGCAACATGATTGGTAGAGATATCAGCCCCATGGATATGACTGACGCCGCTACGACCCCGGTGGTGGCGGCCAGCATGGCGCCCACAAATATCACTGCGTAGGCTAGGCCGCCTCGAATGGGGCCAAACAGTTGGCCAATCGTGTCGAGCAAGTCCTCCGCCATGCCACTGCGCTCGAGAATCAGCCCCATGAATGTGAAAAACGGAATTGCTAGCAGCGTATCGTTTTGCATAATGCCAAACATTCGCAGCGGCAGGCTTTGCAAGAAGGCCGGTTGGATCATCCCTAGCTCAATGGCGACAAAACCGAAGAAAAGGCCGCATGCTGCCAGTGAAAAGGTCACCGCATAACCGAACATCAGGAAAATGATCAACGAGACGAACATGATGGGCGCCATGTTGGCGCTCAGGAATTCAATCATTGGTGTGCTCCCATTTGGGCAGCTTCGCGAGCCGCCACTTCTTTTTGCAGCAAAAATTCGGCCAATTCCTCCTCAGGAGTTTTTGCGCCTTGTTTTTTACTGGGGTCGGGAATCAGGCCTTGCAGGAATGCAGCGCGCTTAATCAGCTCAGAAACGCCTTGCATGGATAGTAAGAACATGCCGGTTGGCAACAGGGCAAACACCGGCCAGCGTATCAGGCCCCCTGCGTTCGAGGATACTTCTTGGGTTATGTAGGCATTGATTACCAAGGGCATGGCCAGTTTGATAATCACGAAGCTAAATGGCAATAAGAATACGCAAATGCCAATGATGTCGATCCAAATTTGGGTGCGCTTGGAAAAGCGACCCGATACGACGTCAATCTTCACATGCTCCTGGCGCATCAAGGTGTAGCCCGACGCCAATAAAAATACGGCGGCAAACAAATACCACTGGATTTCTAGAAAACTGTTTGAGCTCATGTTGAAGGCCTTGCGCATTGCGGCATTGCCGGCGCTGGTAAGGACGGCAAGCAGAACCAACCAGGCGACCCAACGCCCAATCCATTCGCTGATGCCGTCAATTCGCTTGGACAGGCTTAATAAAAATTTCATTGTTTCTCCATAAAACCAAGGGCAACCCGCTAACGCATCCACTGGTATTGCACGATATAGACCGCTGCACCACCCAGATAGCCCGCCAACGCCATCACGCTAATTTTTCGGGCGTACCACACAAAATCAATGCGTTCCAGGCCCATAGCGGCTACACCAGCAGCCGAGCCAATAACCAATATCGATCCACCCGTTCCGGCACAGTAAGCCATGAATTCCCACAAGAAGCCATCGGTCGGGTAACGCGTCAAGTCGTACATGCCCATGGATGCCGCCACCAGTGGCACATTGTCCACCACCGCGCTGACCAAACCAATGATGAGAACAATGGCATCCAGGCGCCCGACGATTTGGTCCAGCCACTGTGCCAACGCCGTCAGTGTGTGGCTGTGTTCCATGACGGCCACGGCCAGCAGTATTCCGATAAAAAACACGATGGAACCCATGTCGATGCGTGTGAGTGCGCTGGCCAAGGTGAGGTGCTCCTTGTGCTCGTCTTCCTTTTCACGGTGGATCAGGTCTCCAACCAGCCATAAGACGCCCAGACCCAGCAGAATTCCCAAAAATGGCGGTAAATTGGTAGCGGACTTAAATACCGGAACCAATACCAAAATGGCCAAACCAAGCGCCAAAATTAAACTGCGCTCAAAGCGTGTCGTGTGGGCCAAGTCTTGCTCCCCCTTGAGTTGTGGTGACTCCACACCTTGTTTTCCCAAAAGGTAACTGGTGATGGCTAACGGAATTAGCAGATTGACCATGGAAGCCAAAAAGACCCCCTTCATAATGGCCAGTGTGGTGATTTGCCCCCCAATCCATAGCATGGTGGTGGTGACGTCGCCAATTGGAGTCCAAGCTCCGCCAGCGTTGGCCGCAATGACGATGATCCCAGCAAAAATCAGCCGATCCTCGCGTCTGGCGAGCAAACGCTTCATTAAGGAAACCATCACGATAGTGGTGGTCAGGTTGTCTAGAATGGCACTCAAGAAAAAGGTGACAAACCCCACCATCCACATGAGCGTCGAGAGCCGCTGGGTCGTGATGCGTTCAGTGAGCACCTCAAACCCATTGTGGGCGTCGATCACCTCGACAATGGTCATGGCACCAATCAAAAAGAACACAATTTGTGCTGTGCCCATGAGCGAGTCGCCCAGTTCGGTGTTGACGCGCACCGGGTCCAGGCTGTACAAGGCGTAGACAGACCACAACATACCGGCTCCCAGCAAGGCCGACGCAGATTTGTTGACCTTTATCGGGTTTTCCAGGGCAATGGCAGCGTAGGCTGCAACAAACAGCAGGGAGAGAAGTGTTTGCATAACGCGGTATGGTGCCTTAGAAAGTACCTGCCATTGGGGCCGGTAAGTCGGTGTTAACCCTAGCGGTCTTGCGCTAGACTGGGTTGGAAACGCCGAATAGGCAATGGGAAGTGTTTTTTTGAATCATACATAAGGCTTTGACCGAACATGGCGCTGGCGGTGACTTTTCGACGCAGTATGTACCTCGGCACCTGCGCTTTGGGGCTTGTCTGTGTTCCTCCGGCCCATGCATACAAAGTAGAGCGGGTGTGTGAAATGAGCGAGGCCACACTCAACAAACCGGCAAAAAAGGTCTGCAAGACCCTGCTGGTTAAGCCCAAGGCCGAAGGTGAAGCAGACAAGAAAGATGAGAAAAAAGAGGAAAAACCGGCTGCGGGTCATCACTAACCCGCCCCGCCGCGACCGACATAGATCCTAGGCCCGCAGGGCTTCTAGTGCCTCCGTGGCCGCCAACCATGCATCTTCCAGAATTTGCAGCTCATCGCTCACGCTTTTAAGGCGTTTTCCAAGTTCAGCAATCTCGTGGGGTAGCGGGCTTTGGCTGAGTTTCCCCTCCAAGGCGGCGCCCTCGGCGCTGACCGTGGCGATGCGGGCGTCCAGGCGGGCAATCTCCGTCGTCCATTTGCGACGCTCATCCGGTGTGGCAACGGGTTTAGCGGGTTTGGCCGAGGCTTTGGCTTGCTGCTTGTTGAGCTGGTTTTGCGCTTCCTTGATGGCCTCGCGCTGGCGTTTGGCTTCGTCCAAGAGGTAGCGCTGGTAGTCGTCCAGGTCGCCGTCAAAGGGCGCCACACCGCCGCGTGACACCATCCAGAACTCGTCGCACACCGAGCGCAGCAAGGCGCGGTCGTGGCTGACCAGCATGACCGTGCCTTCAAACTCGTTGAGCGCCATGGCCAGCGCCTCGCGGGTGGCCAAGTCCAAGTGGTTGGTGGGCTCGTCAAGCAGCAGCAAATTGGGCCGCTGCCAGACAATCATGCACAGCACCAGGCGCGCTTTTTCGCCGCCACTCATGCTGCCCACGGCCTGTTTAACCATGTCGCCGCCAAAGTTAAAGGTGCCCAAAAAGCTGCGCAAGTCTTGCTCGCGCGTCGCCTGGCCGGCAATGCGGCCTTCGGCGGTCATTTCCTTGACCAGGCGAATCATGTGTTCCAGCGGGGTGTCGGCCGGGCGTAGCACGTCAAGTTCTTGCTGCGCAAAGTAGCCAATGTTCAGGCCCTTGCCTTCGGTCACTTCACCGCCAATCGGCGCCAGGTCGCGCGCCACCGTCTTGACCAGCGTCGATTTACCCTGGCCGTTGGCGCCCAAAATGCCGATGCGCTGACCCGCCAGTACCGAGCGACTGACGTTTTGCACGATCACGGTGGGCGGCGTACCGTCTGGCGCGTCGGCGGGGGGCGGATAGCCAAAGCTCACACCCGACATCGACAGCATGGGGTTCGGCAGGTTGGCGGGTTCTTTGAACTCGAAGGTGAAGTCGGCATCGGCCAGCAACGGCGCGATCTTCTCCATGCGGTCCAGGGCCTTGACGCGGCTTTGTGCCTGCTTGGCCTTGCTGGCCTTGGCCTTGAAGCGGGCAATGAACTTTTGCAGGTGGGCAATCTTGTCTTGCTGTTTGGAGAAGGCGCTTTGTTGCAACTCCATCTGTTCGGCGCGCATGTCCTCGAACTTGCTGTAGTTGCCGCCGTAGCGTACGAGCTTGCCCGCATCGATGTGCAGGGTGACGTTGGTCACGGCGTCCAAA
>CAIYQF010000211.1 GCA_903928325.1 uncultured beta proteobacterium
GAGGTTCAGCGACCAACCGTTGGCTTCTTTCAAACCATAGACTGAATTGGCGTAGTCGTCCTTGTGGGCTTTGACGCCCGCCTGTACGGCCCACTCTTCACTGGCCTGCCAGTTAATGGCAGCCTTGAATTTGTCCTGGTTGCGGTCCGCCATGTTGTACTGCCGCAGGCCTGGCAACTCGCTGATGCGGTTTTCATTTGCATAGTACCCTTGGTACAACGCGTTGTTTGACTCTGTAGGTTTTTCGTGAAAGAAAAAGAACAGCGCTGAGCCCGCTGGAGCCACTGGATTGAAGCCCAAATTGGGACCCCAGCCGTTCAGGCCATTGGCCACCATTGTGCCGTATGCAGTGGCGCCGCCGGGCGCGCCGGTTGGACTCACATTGGCAAAGGGCACCAATGATAGAAAGGCATTCTCGTTGTATTTGCTAATGGTGCGACTACCGTGCCCATAACCAATGCGACCACTCAGGTTCTCAGTCGTGTTATTTCGATATTCAAGTCGCAGAATGTTGTCTTCCGTATTGGCGGCTTCCACACAGCTGATCCAGGAGCCGTCGCACCACCGGTCCGTGCCCTGATATTCATAGCCGGCCTTGACGGAGTGGCCCTTCGCCAAGCGGTAATCTGCATCCAGACCGAGTTTGTTGACACGCTTGCTGTAGGGCGTGTTGGCATTGGCGTTTTGCGCCACCACAGCACCGTTGAAGCTGTTTAACGGGGCAACTGACTGGTTGTTATCGGAAAACTGGAACGTGTTGACCGGCGTATGGTTTTCTCGCGCATCGTATTTATACACGGCCGCTAGCTGCAAGTCTGGCGTCGCGCGTCCGGTCAATTTCAAACTTAAGGTCTTGTTTTCAATCACCGCATTCGCTTTGGATGTCGGTACCACGGGCGTGGTGGCATCGCTCATCAAACGCTCGTTTTGCGTGCTGCGTCCCAGTGCGGCGTCGACCACCAGTCGGGTGTTGCGCGAGAAGTCGTAGCCGCCAGTCAAGTCCAACTGGTGAAAGTCGTTGCTCGGTGCACTGCTAATCGTATTGATGTTGGGTGCCGTGAGTTTGGCCCAGTTCTGCCATGTCATTCCATCGACATGGTTGCTGAAGAACGATCCGTTGTAGCCCAGTTTGAGAAAGCTATGGTCGCCGGTGTAGTGGATAGCCACGTCAACCTGCTCGGTGCTTTGGTCAATCAGGTCCGGAATGATGTTCGAGATATCGCCACCGGTTTGTCGCGAAGAAACACCCATGGGCTTGAGCCCATTTTTATCTTCGTGGCGGAAGTCGGCTTTCAGCTCCCAGCGGGGATCGACCAATACGCTAAAGCCCACATCCGTTCGTTTGCGCTTGGTCGCCAGATCGACTTCATGAAACGCAGGCGCGTCTGCAGCAATCAATGCGTTGGAGGTCGCTAAATTAGCACCCGACGGCGCAGTTGGCACGCCCGCAACGATGGCAGGCGAAGCCGCCACATCAGGTGACAATCCGCGTGCATTGGGCGTGGTACCACTGATTCGGGGTACCACCGGTATCACCCAATTGCCAGGCAGGCTCAAAGTCTTGGAACCCGTACCTTGGTAGGGTGTCTGATAACTATCCGATCGGTTGCGGCGAATTTCGTCGTAGTCCAGGTGAACGCGGAAGTCTCCCTGTTTGCGGCACCATGCGGCTTTGGCAGCAAGCCCCTCCGCCAGTTTCCGGTCCCTGCCGTTTTGGATATACCAGTCAATGAAGCGCAGATACATGTGCGGCAACCGTTGATTGGGACGGGGGAACCCGC
>CAIYQF010000212.1 GCA_903928325.1 uncultured beta proteobacterium
AGGCGCTCGGCCAGGGCGATGCACTCGGGCACCGCGTCGCCCATCACCACGCCACCGCCCGACAGGATGATGGGGAATTTGGCGTTGGCCAGCAGTTCTACCGCCGCAGCCAGGCTGTTTTCGCCGCCCGCGCCGCGCTCCACGCGCATGGGCTTGGGGATTTCGCACATGATTTCCCCATAAAAATGGTCACGTGGAATATTGAGCTGGGTGGGCGCCATCTCGGACATGGCGCGGTCAAAGCAGCGGCCGGTGTATTCGGCCATGCGCTTGGGGTTGTTCACATGGCCCTGGTATTTGGTGAATTCCTGGAACATGGGCAGCTGGTTGGCTTCTTGAAAACCGCCCAGGCCCATGCCCATGGTGCCGGTCTCAGGCGTGATCATCACCACCGGGCTGTGCGCCCAGTAGGCAGCGGCAATGGCGGTGACGCAGTTGCTGATGCCGGGGCCGTTTTGGCCAATCACCACGCCGTGGCGACCGGACACACGGGCGTAGCCGTCAGCCATGTGGGCGCCGCCCTGCTCGTGCACCACGGGCACCAGGCGGATGCCGGCCGGGGCAAAAATGTCCATCGCGTCCATAAACGCCGAGCCCATGATGCCGAAGATGTCGGTCACGCCATTGGCGACCATGGTTTCGACAAAGGCCTCGGAAGGCGTCATTTTCTGCACGCCGCTTGCCACGGTGCGGCTGTCTTTGGGGGTTTGGCTCATCGAAAACTCCTGAAGTGAAAGGGTGCCGGAGGCGGCAAGCATTGCTGCGGCGCACCAAATTTACCTGCAATTGAAACCATGTGTTCCGGAAAGCGGAATCAGATGCAACTATAACGATGAAAGCGGCGAGGCGCAACGAAAATATCGTTTTATGAAATATTTCGTTCCATTATTTTGTTTTGTTCTATCATCACGCCATGCCTGCCATTCCTCTAGCGCCCCTGGCGCCGCCCACGCCCGTTGAAGTCAGCGGCGACACGCCCACGCTGCGCTTGTTTGCGCTGCTCGAAGTGATTGCAGCCAAAGACCAGTATTTTTCGCTGCAAAGTCTGGCTGACGAGACGGCGGTGCCCAAACCCACGCTACACCGCATGCTGCAACAGCTTGAAGCCGCCCAGTTGCTGGAGCGCAGCGGCGACGGCCGCCACTACGGAACCGGTGTGCGCCTGCGCCGCCTGGCCGAGAACCTGCTCATGAACGACACCGCCCACGGCGCCCGCCACGCGGTGTTGCGCACGCTGGTGGCCGAGGTGGGCGAGAGCGTCAACCTCACGGCGCTCAGCGGCAGCGAGGTGATTTACCTCGACCGGGTCGAAACCCCCGCCCCGCTGCGCTTTTATTTGCACCCCGGCTCGCGCGTGCCGGTGCATTGTTCGGCCAGTGGCAAGGTGTTTTTGAGCCAGATGGCCGCCAGCCAACGCCAGCGCCTGCTGGACAGCACGCCGCTGGAGGCCTTCACCCCCAAAACCCTGACCGCGCCTGAGGCGCTCGAAACCGAAATTCGCAAAGTCAAACGCCAGGGCTTTGCCCTGGACAACGAAGAGTTTTTGCCCGGCCTGCTGTGCGTGGCGGTGGCCGTGCCCTCGGCTGCAGGCCGCTCTAACCTGTGCGTGGCGGTACAAGCCCCGTTGATGCGCCTGACTGCCGACAAGGCGCTGGCGCTGCTGCCCGCGCTACAACGCGCCGCCGCTGCATTGAGCCGCATTGAAACCGACGCCACCCCGGCGGGGCAGGCTACGGCGAACGTTGGTATGGAGGCCGCATGAGCGCGACGCCCCATCTTTCCCAGACGCCCGTGCCCATGCACCAGGTGGCGGTGCGCAGCGTGTTTGGCTTTGACAGCCCCTTGCAAGTACCCGCCTTCGTTGAGCCCAGCGAGCACGTGCCCGAGGTGGATGCCGCCTACCGCTTCAACCCCGAGGTCACGCTGGCGCTGCTGGCCGGTTTTGCGCACAACCGCCGGGTGCTGGTGCAAGGCTTGCACGGTACCGGCAAGTCCACCCATATTGAGCAAGTGGCCGCGCGCCTGAACTGGCCCTGCGTGCGCATCAACCTCGACGGCCACATCAGCCGTCTGGACCTGGTAGGGCGCGACGCCGTGGTGCTGCGCGAGGGCCAACAAGTCACCGAATTCCAGCAAGGCATGGTGCCCTGGGCGCTGCAGCGGCCCATGGCGCTGATCTTTGACGAATACGACGCCGGCCGGCCCGACGTGATGTTTGTCATCCAGCGCCTGCTCGAGC
>CAIYQF010000213.1 GCA_903928325.1 uncultured beta proteobacterium
ACCACGGTTTGCACCAGCGTGGTGTCTGCCGACAGGCGCGAGAGCACCTCGCCGGTTTGCGTGGTCTCGAAAAACTCGGGGCTTTGGTGCAGCACGTGGTGGTAGACCGCGTTGCGAATGTCGGCGGTCACCCGCTCGCCCAGCCAGCTCACCATGTAAAAGCGCAGCGCCGAAAAAACGCCCAGTGCCGTGGCCACGCCAAACAGGGCCACGAAGTGCTCGCGCATGGCCATCATCTGATCGCCCTTGTCGCCCTGCACCAGACCACCGTCAATCAGCATGCGCAGCGCCACCGGAAACGCCAGCGTCGCCGTGGCCGCCATCACCAAAAACACCAGCGCCAGGCCAATGCGGGCGCGGTAAGGGCGCAAAAACGGCAGCAAGCCAGTGAGGGATTTGGGGCTTTTGGATTTGGGGCGTTCAGTGGTCATGGAACATTAGGTTGGGCGGGGGGGGCGCAAATGGCAAGCGGCTTGCAGGGGCTTATTGTCGTGCCTGAGGGGGCTAGTCGATGCACCAGTCGGCGGGCTACCGCAAGGCTAGGGTTCAGAGCACCAGCGGCGCCGCGTAGCCCGTCATTTCCAGGTAACCGCGTCCCACCAGGCGCTGCTCGCTGTCCCACAGTTCGCACAAGCCCTCCCAGTACACGGCGCCGGTCGAGTTGCGACTGTCCAGCTCTTGGGCGTCAAACACCGCTTTGACGGTGTAGCTGCCCGTGGGCGTGCGCACGCGCCATTGCACCGGGTAACTGGCCTGGGTGCGCGGGCTGCGCCACAGACGCTCGGGTTCAAACACCACCTCGCCCGGCTGAAAGTTCACAGCCCGCGCGCCCTGGCGAAACGAGCCGCCGTCCCACAAAGCGCTGCCGTCCTTGCGCCGCAGGCGAAAGGCGGTGAGCGCGTTGCCATTGAGCAGGTTGATGCCTATCCAGTCCCAGCCCACGGCATATGGGTGCAAGAGCGCGTCGCTCCATTCTTGGTCCAGCCAGGCGCGGCTGCCTGCGTCGAGCACCCGGCGCTTGCCTTTGACGCTGATTTCGCCCTGCGCCTGCAGTTGCGGGCGGCTGTAGTAGTAGCTGAACTGCGCCGCGTCCGGCCCCTTGCGCGAGCGACCCTGGTCGCCTTGCAAGAGCAGCGGCTGCGTGTCGGTAAAGCGCAGGTCCAGCGCAAAGTCTGCCGCGCGCACCTGGGCGCGCAGGGCGCCCTCGGGCGTGCGCGAGAGCGACCAGTCGCGCAGCACCACGCCGGTGTCGTCCATGCTGGCCCAGGCCACATCCGCCGGGTTGGCGCCGCCCGGCGTGTCCGACCAACGCGCAATGCGCTGGTCCGACCACAGCACCTTGCCCGCCACATCGCTCACCGCCGCATGCGCAAACAGCAGCTGTTTGGCTGCCAATGCCGAATCTAGCCCTTGGGTAGAAGCCACCCGGCGGCGAAAAAACGTGATCTGAAAGCCCAGCGCCGCCACCTGGCCCGCCACATTGGCGTAGCCGGTGACATACCACCACTCGGTCTGAAAGTCGGGGTGGGCACCGGCGTCGCGGGGGAAGGTGAGGGGCTTGGCGGGCTGCTCCACGGCAGCGCGCGCTGCGCAGGGAAGGCAAAGTAGCGTGGCATTGGCGATGCCAGCGTGCGCCAGCTGGCGGCGGCTCAGGGGCGGCAAGGGCATGGTTTTTGGGTTCTGAAACGGGCCAGTTGCGGTCACTGGTTGACGCTTGCCGAAGGCCTGTAAGGCTGCTGCCTTGCAGCAACGGGATTTTTACAACTTTTTTTCAACTAAAAAGTTAGCATCCACCAGGTCGGAAATCCCATGTTAACCACCATTACAACTTTATCGGCGCGCGCCGAGCAGCTAAGTACCTGGCAAAAAACCGCATTGTCGGTTCTGGTGTGTAGTCTGAGCGCTGCGCTGATGGATCCGCTCATCGGGCACCTGGACTTGGCCAACATCGTGATGGTGTTTTTGCTGGTGGTGCTTTTTGTATCTGTCACGCTGGGGCGGGTGGGTGCCATTGTGGCGGCGGTGGCGTCGGTGTTGTTTTTTGACGTCTTGTTTGTGCCGCCGCGCTTTTCGCTGGCGGTAGAGAATGCGCAGTATCTGGTCACTTTTGCAGTGATGCTGATTACTGGCCTGATCAGCGGGCAAATGGCCGTGGGGCTCAAGGACAAGGAGCGCCAGGCCCTGCAACGTGAAATCCGCACCCGCGCGCTCTACGACACCGCACGCAAATTGGCCGGCGCCATTGCGGTGACCCAAGTCAAGGAAATTTGCCAAACTTTTTTTGATGAGGAACTCGGCGTGGCCGCTGTGATTTTGATCGCCCAAGATGGGCTGATTGATTTTGACGCCCCCGACAACCAGGGCCCATTTCCGCTGGAACGCCATCTGGCACAAAACGCCATCCGAAGTGAAAAGACCATCCACAACGAGGCCATGGCCAATACCCGCTATGCCTCGATTTATGTGCCGCTGAAGGCGTCTACGGCCATTCGGGGGGTGCTGGCATTGTCCCAGTTTGACCGTGCCACCCGCCTCAATGCTGACGACTTATCGCTGGCCAAGGCGCTGGGCGCGGTGTTGGCGATCACGATAGAGCGCCTTCACTATGTGGAAGTGGCCAGCCAGGCCGATTTGGACCGCGTCTCCGAGCGCCTGCGTGCAACCATCCTATCGGCCCTGTCACACGACCTGAAAACCCCCTTGACTGTCATCATGGGCTTGGCCGAGTCGCTCAGCCGTGGTGACACTGCGCTTGTGGAGCCCGCGCTGACTGTCTCGCGTGACATTTATGCCAACGCGGTGCGGCTAAAAACCATGGTCAACAATCTGCTAGACATCGTTCGTCTGGAGCAAGGACGCATGGCGCTGGGGCTGGAGTGGCACTCACTCGAAGAGGTGGTGGGCGCTGGTATCCAGTACCTGGGCCAGTCATTGGGCGGCCATACCGTGCGGGTTCGCATTGCGCCCGATTTCCCTTTGGTGGAGATGGATGCGATTTTGATGGAGCGGGTGTTCTCCAATTTGCTGGAAAACGCGGCCAAGTTCTCGCCACCGGGCTCGACCATCGAGATCGAGGCCAGCGCCCAAGAGGGCGCCGCGCATATCAGCGTGTGCGACCAGGGTCCGGGCTTTTTGCCGACTGACCGGGACACGGCCTTTGAGCGCTACAACCGCGGTGCACTAGCCCATATGCAAGAGGGGCTGGGTCTGGGGCTGTCCATTTGCCAAATGATCATCAAAGCGCACGATGGCGACATTTCACTGCACAACCGCCCCCAGGGCGGCGCTTGTGTGCAGGTCGTCCTCAAGCTCGGTGACGCGCCGCAGGTGCCGCAAGAGCCATGAGCGCCAACCGCGTGCGCATTTTGGTGGTGGAAGACGCCTTGGACATCCAGCGCCTGCTGCGCTCGGCCTTCGAGTCCGAAGAGTTTGAAGTGCAAGAGGCGGGCACTTTGGTGCAGGCGCTGAGCCGCGCAGCAAGCTTCCACCCCGACCTGATCGTGCTCGACTTGGGGTTGCCTGATGGCGATGGGTTGGCCTTTATCGATAAGTTTCGCGCCTGGTCGCCCGCGCCGATTCTGATCTTGTCGGCCCGGATGAATGAGGCCGACAAGATCACCGCGCTGGACCGAGGCGCGGACGACTACTTGTCCAAACCCTTTGGGCTGGGCGAGCTGCTGGCGCGGGTGCGGGTGCAACTGCGCCGGGGCTTTAAAACTGAAGCCGGCAGCAACCCAAACCTGGAGTTTGGTGATGTGGTGATTGACTTTGTGCAGCGCACCGTTACCAAGGAAGGGCAGAGCGTCAATATCACCCCCACTGAATACCGCCTGCTGACCGCCTTAACCCGATCGCCAGGAAAGATGCTGACCCAAAGCGCCTTAATGCGTGAGGTTTGGGGGCCGCACTTCAAGGACAGCACCCACTACCTGCGCATATATGTTGGCCATTTGCGCCGCAAATTAGAAAACGACCCGAGCCAGCCCAGACATTTCATCACGGAAACGGGAGTCGGGTATCGCTTTGTGAAGTGAGTCCAGGTTTATCTGCTATTTATTTCTTGTAATAATTAAAGTATGTCCATCAGTAACCCCGAGTATTCTCATTCAAAATTTTTGCGACCTATCGAATTTGACCAAGGGTCACATCACGTCAAAGGCAGTTTGATGGCGCTGGCCGTTTTGGCTATTGGGATTGTTTTTGGTGATATTGGTACAAGCCCTTTGTACGCACTGAAATCGTGCTTTGATCCCGTCACTGGCATACCGCTCAACAAGGATTCGGTCTACGGTGTGCTGTCCATGATTTTTTGGACATTCGTGATCGTGGTTTCGTTGAAATATGTAGCCTTTGTGATGCGTGCCAATAACCATGGTGAGGGTGGCATTTTGGCGCTGATGGCGTTGGCCCTGCGTACCGCGAAACATGGCAGTGCCCAGGCCATGACGATTATGGTGATGGGCGTATTAGGTGCCTGCCTGTTTTACGGCGATGCGGTGATTACGCCGGCTATTTCTGTTTTGTCAGCTATTGAGGGTTTAACGGTGGTGTCCGAGGATTTCGGACATATGGTTTTGCCGTTAACGCTGGCTATTTTGATCGGTTTGTTCTTGTTTGAAAAGAAGGGCACCGAGGTGGTCGGAATTTTCTTTGGACCAATTATGTTGGTATGGTTTTTCGCCATCGGCGCTATGGGAGCGTACCAAATTGCACAGGACACCGAAATATTGGTAGCATTTTCTCCTTGGTACGCATTGAGTTTTATGGTGCAGGACTCGGCGATTGCATTTGCCGTCACTGGTGCGGTATTTCTGGTCGTGACCGGAGCGGAGGCGCTGTATGCGGATATGGGACATTTTGGCATTCGGCCCATTCGATATGCCTGGTTCTTGTTGGTGATGCCGGCCCTGCTACTAAATTATTTTGGTCAAGGCGCTTTGCTGTTGCGGGATGCCCAGGCGGTGAGCAATCCGTTTTTCTTGATGGTGCCTCAATACCTGACATTGCCTTTGGTTGTTCTTTCTGCCTTTGCCACCGTAATCGCATCGCAAGCGTGTATTTCCGGTGCCTATTCCATGACCAGCGAGGCCATATTGCTGGGCTTCGTGCCGCGTATGAAGGTGGTACACACCTCCGAGCGTGAAATCGGACAGATATATGTGCCCTTTATTAATTGGGTTTTGTGTGTGGTTGTGGTTATCGTGGTGTTGGCATTTCGTAAGTCTGATAACTTGGCAACAGCCTATGGCATTGCAGTTTCATCAACCATGCTGATTACCTCCATGCTTTCTGCCGTGGTTATGCAAAAAAGTTGGAAATGGCGTCGCAGCACTATTACCTTGATTGTTGGATCATTCCTGGTGGTGGATGCAGGTTTTTTTACAGCCAACTTATCCAAGATATTGGAAGGCGGCTGGTTTCCTCTGGTGATTGCCTGTTTGCTCTTTTTGCTGATGATGACGTGGTACCAAGGTCGACAGTTACTGCGCTCACGGGCGATTAACAATGGTATTGGATTAGAGGACTTTATCCCGTCACTCCTGCAGCATCCGCCACACCGCATTGAGGGTACATCGGTATTTCTCACTGCACATATTGATTTTGTGCCGCCGGCCCTGCTGCACAACCTGAAGCACAACCGGGTACTGCATCAGCAGGTGATATTTTTGAAAATGAGCACGTGGGACATTCCTTATGTGAAGTCTCATCGGCGAATTTCCGTCAAGGAAATGAGCAAAGGAATTTATTTGGTGCGCGCCGTCTATGGTTTCAAGGAAACGCCGGACGTAGGGCTTGTGATGGGTGTCCTAAAGAGCGAGTTTGGAATTGATTGCCCACCGATGGAAACATCCTTTTTTATGGCACGAGATTCTTTGGTTATGAAGGAAATTCCACAGATGTCTATCTGGCGCGAGGCGATTTTTGTCTGGATGATGCAAAACGCTGCACGTGCTTCGGACTTTTTCAAAGTAGATTCCAATCGATTAATTGAAATCGGAACAAAAATCGAATTATAAGTAAACTCGATTTTAGATATAGTATGAGATTACTCCGTTACTCCTGTTCCGTATGCAACCATCGCCATCGCATAAAGCTGTTTAGCGAGTATAAGCATTGCGTGGGATGTAATATTGAAATTATTCTGGTGCCGGAATTTCTTATTAGTCAGCGTAAACAAATATTGTTTGTTACGGGCGGTTTTTCAATTGGACTTGCACTTGGTCGCTTGCGTTTCTTTTCAGGTAATGCTCCGTATGACGTGGCCCAATTTTTTCTGGATTTATTGTGTTTATGGCTTTATGCTTGGATTTTCAGAATTTTATACTTTCAATTTCAAAGTGTATGCGTTAATATGGCAAGCGATGCAATCGTCAGTTGCAAATAAATACTGGTGTGTTTCTTTCTTAAATGGGTATTTCTCTATAAATTAATATCTTAAATCCATGGTCCGCTCAATTCTCCTGGTAATTTGTTTTAACATATTAATTCCAAAAACCATGGCATGTACCAATGAGTTTGCTCCGGTTTGTGGGTATTGGACGCACACATCTAAAACTGCAACATTTCAAAGTGAGTGCAAGATGCGTGAGCACGGGGCACAATTGCGGCATACGGGGAGTTGCGCTGATCAAGTTGCAAAGAAAACAAGCCAAGCCCCACCTGCAAAGTCTAGTAAATGACATTTCTGAAAGTGTAGTTTCTGAGCTTGGGGACATTACCGGCCAGTAATGTCTGGTGCCAGTGCCTACGCAGTTGCGGCCTGCGGGTAAATGCGCGAGGACGCTGTCAGCAGGCTGCGCTACCAATCCTCCTTCACCGCCATCACCGCATCCTGCCCCGCAGCGCTGCGGCCTGACACCCAGGCAGTGGCTGTGCCTGCTGCCACTACCGCCCCGGCCAGGGCCAGCAGGCGCAGCCAGGGCACGCGCAGGTCCATGGTCCAGTGAAAGCTTTGCGGGTTGACGACAAACACCAGCACTGCGGCCACCGCCAGCCCCAGCGCCGTGCCCGCGATGGCGCCAAGCGTCGTCCAGGCGGCGCCTTCTAGGGCCAAAAGGCGCAGCACTTGCGCGCGACTCAAGCCCAGGTGCACCAGCAGGCCAAACTCTTTGCGCCGCGCCAGCACCTGCGCGCTGAAGCTTGCGGCTACGCCGAACAGGCCGATGCCAATGG
>CAIYQF010000214.1 GCA_903928325.1 uncultured beta proteobacterium
ATAAAGGCACGAAACTTGCTGGAAAGCACATGCTGCGCATTGTAGCCATGCAGTTCGCTCGCCAGAGGGGCTTGCGGCGCAGGCTTAGACGCGCTTGGCGCGTATGTCTTCGCACAGGGATTCGACCACTTGCAGTGCGCGCTCCATGCTTTTGGCCAGGCTGCCGTCGGTGTAAAACCGGCCAGCCACGCCCAGGGCCGGGACGCCTTCGACCTTGTAGGCATTTTGTAATTGCGATGCACGTTGCGCCTTGGTGACCACGCCAAACGAGTTGTATTGGGCAAGGAATTTAGCCTGGTCGACGCCGTTTTTCCCAACCCACTCGGCAATCGCCTCGCCCGATGCAAGCCTGAGCTTTTCGACGTGGATGGCGGCAAACACTTTGGCGTGCAGCTTTTCCACCAGGCCCATGGCCTCCAGGCTGTAAAACAGGCGTTGCTGGGGCACAAAAGACGCGTCAAACGCGATGGGTACCCGGCGAAAGGCTACGTCCTTGGGTAGTTTTTTGATCCAGTCGCTCAATGTGGGCTCGAACGCATTGCAGTGCGGGCAGCTGTACCAAAAAAACTCCACCACATCCATCTTGCCCTGCGGTGCTTCCACGTTGGCGGGGGCTTCAAGCACTTGGTAGTCCGTGCCAGCCACCGGCTTTTTGGCCTGCGCAAGCGCGAGGCCCGTCCAATTGGTCGCCAGGGCGGCGCCCAGGGCGATATGGGAAAAATGGCGGCGTTGCATAGTCAGCTCACTCCAGTTATTGGGAAAACGGTTTCATTGTTGGCGCCACACTGCGCGAATCACGAGTCGGCGCTCAGCGCTGAACTTTGACCAAAGCGGTGTCAATGCCGGTCTTGTCGAGCTTGTCCTTGGACCGTTCGGCGTCTTCCAGACGCTCAAACGGGCCCACACGCACCCGGAACAAGGGCCGTCCGCCCTGTTCGCGCTCGGTGACCTTGGCGTCCACGCCGTTCAAGGCCAGCTTGGCGCGCTGCCCCTGTGCGTCTTCGGCCGTGCGGAAAGCGCCGACTTGCACAAAATACGCGATTTGTGGTGGTTCGCTGGCTCCGGCCTTGGACTTGGCCAGTGCGCCCAGCGGATCGGCGTTGGGCTGCGTCGCCTTGTCTTCGGCCTTGGATTCGGGTGCAGCGACACGGGGTGGCAGATCGGGTGCCGCTGCCGTATCGCTTGCCGCGTCAGCAGGGGCCGTTGCTTTTGGGACTGGTTTGCCAGACAACAGCGCGTTGGGGTCCCAGTCCTTGTTCTTCTTGGCTTCGGCGTCGTTTTGTTCGGCACTGCGCGTCTGGCCTTTGTTCATGAAGGGCAGCGGCACTTTGGTGATGTAGACCGCCACCCCCAATGCAATACCGAGGCCGACCACCAGGCCCAAAATAAAGCCCAAAATCGTGCCGCCGCGCTGTTTTTTCATGGTGATTCCCCTGTGCATTACATCTTCTGCGGCGCGCTAACGCCCAGCACCGCCAAGCCATTGTGCAATACCTGGGCCGTGGCTGCCACCAATGCCAGCCTTGCCAGCTTGACCGCCAGGTCGTCCACCAGAATGCGCTCGGCGTCGTAGTAGCTGTGGTAGCAGGCGGCCAGTTCACGCAGGTAAAAGGTCACGTCGTGCGGCGCAAAGTCATGGGCCGCAGCCGTCAGCATCTCGGGGTACTTGGCCAGCAGAAGCATGAGCGCCTGAGCTTGGGGGCTGGTCAGGGCCGACAAGTCCACGCCGCTCAACGCGTCCCGCTCGCCGCCCCACGCGGCCAGCACCGAGCAAATGCGCGCATGGGCATATTGCACGTAGTACACCGGGTTGTCGTTGTTTTTGGCCACGGCCAAATCCACGTCAAAGGTGTATTCGGTGTCGGGCTTGCGGCTGAGCAAAAAGAAGCGCACCGCGTC
>CAIYQF010000215.1 GCA_903928325.1 uncultured beta proteobacterium
GAGACCCTGAAACCCTTTAATGGGTAAACTTATCCACAGTTGCCCAATGCAAAAGCAACTATCCGTCCTGGGTCAATATTGAATCGGCAGGGTGGGTCAATATTCAATCAGCCTGAACACCCCACTTCGGCAGATTCCATCCCGATGCGATTACGGGAAGCCATATTGCGGCCTACCTCAAGGTCAATCGCGAGGCCAATCGCGGCGTGCGGGCAAACCGTGAGAAGGCGGCGTTGTCCTCGGCCTTCAAGTTTGGAATGGCCGAGGGTTTTGCAAAGTCCAACCCATGCTATGGCGTCGCGCGCAACACAGAGAGGCCGCGCACCCGCGGGGTGAGCGTGACAGAGTTCAATGAATTCCTCCAGCACGCCCATGCCAAGGGTGGCTCCAGTTACATGGTGGCTTGCATCGGGGCAACGGTTGCCCTTACCGGACGCCGCCGTGCAGAAATTCTGAATTTGACCAAGGCGGCGATGCGGCCGGAAGGGTTCATTGTGGGTGACAGCAAAAATCAGAAACGTCGTTACTTGGTCGAGTGGTCGCCTACTTTGAAAAAAGTGGTGACTGAGGCAACAACGATTTCCCGGTGGGGCAGTACGCGCGGGCGGGTTGAAACCATCTACCTTTTCGGCACGGCGGACGAGGGCACGCCCTACACCGACTCAGGATTCAAAGGCCTGTGGAACCGTCTAATGCATTCCTATGTCGGCCCAGAGGGCAGGGAATCGGACAAATGGTTCCACGCACATGACCTGCGTTCTTTGTACGTATCGGAGATGCTGGACCAGGACCGCGATCCGGAAACGCATGGGAAAAAGGCAACGATGAGCAAGGTCTATGACCGCCGAGCGCTGATTCGGGTGGCGCCGTTGGCTTAAGACGGGCTGGCTGCAATGGGCTATTTACGCTAATTAGCCCAGCCATGCCGTGAGCCCTCGATAGGCTGTCAGCGGTCGATCGACTTCTGACTCGTAAGCATCAGCTCAGGCCGTAAGCGGCTGTTCACCTCTAAAGTGGCAAGTGCAAGTTTCACCGTTCTTCCGCTTTCGACGCCGACATCTTCGGGCTGGCATCGATCAGTACCATGTCGTCTCGCTTGACCACATATGGAAAGGCGACCAAGTGTCAAGGTGTCCAGGGCTCGCGCACCTCGACTGGGATATGGGTGTAACCCACGTGCACGCAGGCGTAGAAACGGTGGAAGCCATTCGCGAGGCGGTAGCGAAAGGCTGCGCCGTTTGACAGGGGTTCAACTACAACTGGCGGCAAAGCGCACTCCGGCGACTGGAAAGCGAACAGCACCGGGCACATCTTGTAGTTCTTGAAGGCAGCAGCGCCGGCGTCACGTCGAGGTGGCTCGATATCGAAAAGGGAAACGATTTCAACCGTTCGGCCGGACGGGTAGGGGTAATAGGCGGAACTGCGCGTCTATTCGGGCACGTTACAAAACGCGAGCCAGTCTTCGGGGATGGTGTAGTCCATACTGTATTTTCTCAAAACTGCCCGTCCGCTACCATAGCAATATGGCAAACCTCAACTGCGGCCGCGATGGCGATTTCTGGATTGGTCACGCTCTGGACCACTGCATCCCCGATGACGTTTGGGACAAGCATGGCGACCAATTAGTGCTTGTGTCTACAACGGAATCAGACGACCGCCGCCTTGGCCGAGCCCATACTGAAGGCAAGCACATTATTGTGCTGTCGGAGCGGGTTATCCCGCACGGCCCCTTAACCGAAGACCATCCACGGGTCAGGTACTTGTATTTCTTGGTTCTGCATGAAGTTGCGCATGCTGTGCGCGACCATCGACCGCCAAATGAAATCACGCCTGAGCAGAACCAGGCCCAGGAGGACGAGGCTAACGCATTGGCCTTTGAGTGGTTTAACGGCTACCTGGCCACGAAGGATCAAAACGGAGTCGCACTGTTTACAGCAGCAGAACTAGCCGAAATTCAGAAGGAGATGCAGGCCAGGATGCATGCAGCCCTTAAGGGCTGACAAGGGAGAGCTTAGGAGGTGCCAGTGACTGCTAACGAACATCATTTCAGTGTGCGGCACGATTGCTATCGCTGCATCAAGGCTGGGCAGTGACCGTCGGCATTGGGTCGAAAACGGCCTCAGGAAGTTCAACTTTGGGCTCTTTACAGGATGCTGTGTTCAAAAGTAGCGAGCGCCGACCCTTGGTCCGGGTGTCGCGGTTGGCCTGAAATTTTCAACTTATAGATTTTCCGAACCCGCCGAGTATGTGTTTTTTAAGGAAGTTTGGTAGTTTTTGGGGCGCCTGCCAGAAGTGCCCAACACAGGTCCAGAATTTATGCTACTGGATTTGCTACTATGCTACTGGTTTTTTCAACCCGTTTATCTTTTTGATAAACATAAATCACCGTAAGTCGTTGATTTATAAAGGAATTTTGGGGTGGCTGATGGGGCTCGAACCCACGACAACAGGAATCACAATCCTGGACTCTACCAACTGAGCTACAGCCACCTTAGAAATTTAATTATAACTGGCTACCAGCGCTCTCACTGTTCGTTCAAGGCCAGACCGGCACCTGCTATGGGTCGGGGAACTTTTATTTGGACCTTGAAGCGCTCCTTGAGTACTTCGTAATAGGCCAGCAACTCCGCGCTAGAGAGCCATTGGGCAAGCTGGGCGCGCTCCTGCGCGGCGGCGGCGGCGTCTGGATCGGTGCGCGGCAGCACAGCATTCACGCGGGCCACGGCATAGCCCTGGGCGCCCAAATCAAGCCCCACCCAGGCTGGCAAGGCGTTCGTGTCCGCACGCATGAGTGCGTCCAGCAGCGGGCCGGTGACAGATTGCCCTTTTTGCCGCGACACCTCCACCGCCACGGGGAACTTCGCCTGATCGCCATGGGCCTTCCAGGCAGTCAAACTGGCCTGGCCCTCCTTCTTGGCCAGCTCTTGCGAACGGATGGCGACCAAGCGCTCCTTGACGGCGGCGCGCACGTCAGCCAGCGGCAAAGTGCGGGCTGGGTGGTGCACGACAACGCGTGCAGCAACCAGTTGGTTGGGACCGGTCTCCACCGCTTCGGTATTGTGCTTTCTTTCAATGGCGTCGGGGCTGAACAGCGCCGCCAGCAGCTTGGGATTGGCCAAGGGCCCGGTAGCGGCCTTGCGTGGCAGCGCAGTGGCGGTTTTGAGCTCTAGTTTCAAACGTTCGGCCATGGGCTTGAGACTATCGGCTTGCTCGTAGACGCCATTGGAAAATATCTCAGCAATTTCGGCAAACTTGCGCTGCGCCTGTTGGGTTTTGAGTTCGGTCTCCAAACCGGCACGCAAGCTCTCAAACGTGGGTTTGGGTGGTGTTTTGATATCCGTCAGCTCGATGATGTGGTAGCCAAAATCAGACTCCACCAGTTTACTGATCTCGCCCTTGCGCATGGCGAATGCGGCGTCCTCAAAAGGCTTTACCATGGCGCCGCGCGCGAAAAAATCCAGGTCCCCCCCTTTGGCTGCCGAGCCAGGGTCTTGCGAAAACTTAGCCGCCACTTTTGCGAAGGTGTCGGGCTTTTCCAACACCTTGAGCAACAGGTCTTGCGCCTGTTCTTTGGCCTTTTGACGCTGGGCGGGCGGCATGTCCTTGGGCGCGTTAATCAATATATGGAGATC
>CAIYQF010000216.1 GCA_903928325.1 uncultured beta proteobacterium
ACCTCGCTGATGCTGGCCCTGGCCCCGCAGCACGTGGCCATGGAGCGGGCCCAAAACTTCACATCCAGTTCCCAGCAGCGCGCGGCCCACTTCGACATTTTGGGCGACGGTAAATCTGCCAAATTGGCTTGGCAAATCCAAGATTACAACCCGGCCGGAGCGGTGGGCAACGCCGCTGCCGCCACTGCCACCAAAGGTAAGCAACTGGTGCACGCTGCCGGATTCGCCTTAGCCCAATTGCTCGGCGAAGTGCAACGTCTGCCGCTTGGCACCTTGGCGCCTTAGGCCTTAGGTCCTTGCACGCTTGGCCTTCGTCGTTCGAGCGCAAGGAGTCAAACTCGGCGCAGCCTTGCTTCAGGACGCGCTGCAGCGTTGTGTACTGGTATCCCAAAATACGGGAGTGCGGGCCATGCTTGTCCACGCCCTCAACAATCGCGCTTGCCAGTTTTACGAGTACTACGGATTCAAGGCCTCGCACATACATCCAATGACATTGATGTGCGACTCAATCAGTCGTCAATCTGATCCCTTAACGCAATACCCCCCAATTGAGACCTTTAGGGCGCACTTTCAACGGTTCTCAGGCGTAGGTCACCCAGTCTGCGTATTCTTGGGCGTCCAGATGCGGCAGGGTGTTGTAGGTCACCAGCATATGCCGCTTGGGGTTGAACGCCAATTCGGTCACCGCGCTGTTGCGGATGCGGAAATTGAGCTCTACCGTGGTCTCAGGCGTGGTTCCCAGCAGGTGCCCTATGGCCGTCGCAATCGGTCCACCACTGCTGACCATGAGCACGTTGCCGCTGCAGTGGCTGCGCACATGGTCCAATGCGCTGGTTACGCCGCGCACAAAGTCAGGATAGCTTGGCATTCCTGCGGGGCTGACCACACCGTTCATCCACTGCGTCAAGCCGTCGCGCAGCAGGCGAAAGTGGGCACGGTACATTTCGGGCGAGTCAGCCTTTTCCAGCTTGTGGGGGTGAATCGCGCCAATGACGGCGGCGCTGTCGTACTCATCAAGCCCTGGCCACACGAGCGCCTCGGTGCTGAGCTTAGCCCCCTGTGCAATCCCCGCCCAGGTCTGCGCGTGGCGATGCAAACTACCGGTGATAACGGAATCAAACCCAAGGCCGCGCTGCGCAAAATATTCACCCAAACGCACGCTTTGGCGCAAGCCCAGATTGCTGAGTTGGTCGTAGTTCTCGGCACCAAACGAGGCCTGGCCATGGCGCACAAGATAAAGAGTTCCCATACCTGGATTTAAGCCCATCGCCGCTGAATTTTTTGTCTTTAGCGGGACAGGCTCAAAAGCCCAAGCAATAACGCGCACGCCAGGGCTTGTCAATGGGCAGATGCCCGCCGTGCTTTGTTAAGCGGCTGCTAGCCAATAACCGGCGTTAAAAGGGCTGCTCATTCGCAGTGCCAAGGGGGATACATCCAACAGAAAATCGCTGGGCAGCTTTTCTCCGCCGGGGTTAGCTTCAACGCCCGAAGCGGCAGTGGCTTCGACGCTATTGCTTGCCTGGTTCGCCCGTTCTGCTTGGCTGGTGTGTG
>CAIYQF010000217.1 GCA_903928325.1 uncultured beta proteobacterium
CGCGGGCGATGATCGAGGACGGGCTGTTTGATCGCTTTCCCGTAGAGGCGGTATACGCCATGCACAACTGGCCCACGCTCACGCCCGGCACCATCAACGTCAATACCGGGCCGGTCATGGCCGCGTCGGACCGGGTGGAAATTGTGGTGAACGGTGTAGGCGGCCATGGCGGCCACCCCGAACTGGCGGTGGACCCGGTGCTGGTGGCGGCGCACATCATTACCGCCGCGCAGTCGCTGGTGTCGCGCAACGTCAGCCCCATGGACCACGCGGTGCTCAGCCTGTGCGCCATCCACGCCGGCGAGCCCGGCGCCTACAGCGTGATTCCACGCCAGGCGCGCATTGTGGGCACGGTGCGCAGCTTTACCCCTGCAGTACAAGCGCTGATGGAACAGCGGCTCGACGCCCTGGTGCAATCCATCGCCCAGGCTTTTGGCGCCAGCGCCCGCGTCACCTACCTTCGCAACTACCCGTCCACCATCAACAGCGCACCAGAAGCGGCGTTTGCGGCCGATGTGGCAGCCACGCTGGTGGGCGAGTCGCAGGTGCTGCGGGCCATGGCGCCTAGCATGGGCGCCGAAGATTTCTCCTTCATGCTCCAAGCCAAGCCCGGCGCCTACATCCGCATCGGCCAAGGTGGCGCAGGCAGCTGCTTTTTGCACAACACGCGCTACGACTTCAACGACGACATCCTGCCCCTGGGCGCAGCGCTGTTTTCGGCCTTGGTGGAGCGCTCGCTGCCCTTGCCAGGCAACGCATAACCTGGGCCGCTGGGTCAAGCGGCCCAGGCGGAAACTTCAGGCCTGAAACACCTTCCCCGGATTCATCAGCCCCTGCGGGTCCAGCAGGCGCTTGACCTGGGCCATGACGGCGAGTTTGGTGGCGTTGGTGGTGTCGTTCATGGCGCCAATGCGCTTGGAACCCACGCCGTGTTCGGCCGAGAACGAGCCGCCAAGCACCTGTAAGTGGCGGTACAGGATGTGTTCCACCGCCTGCGCGCGCTCGGGCGCCACGGGGCCGCGCACGTTCAGGATGATGTGCAGGTTGCCGTCGGCCAGGTGGCCAAAGATAAAGGGTTGCGAGCCGGGGTCGAGCGCAGCGAGTTCGGCTTGCACCTGGGCCACATAGGCCGGAATGCGCGACAAGGGCACCGACACGTCATACGAGGGCGCTTGCGGGTAGGCGCGGTAAACAATGTCAGTGTCCTCACGCAGGTGCCACAGCTCGGTTTCCTGGCGCTGCGAGCTGGCGATGATGCCGGTGCTGCTGGGGTAGCGCGCCAGGGTGCTCTCAAACAGTTGCTCAAAGGCGGCTTGCAAGGCGGCTTCGTCCGCGCCGCCGAGCTTGAGCAGCAGGAAGATCGGCTGGTCCAGCGAAAAACCCTCTTGCGACCAATGCAATGCCTGGGCATTGAGCTGCATAAAGCCCCGCCAAAGCGCTTCAGCAGCCCGCAAGTGCCCGGCCTTGGCTTGCAAGGCCAGCGCAATCACGTCAAGCGTCGCGTCGACCGAAGGCAGGCCGAACAGCGCTGTGGCGGTGGCTTGCGGCAGCGGGTCGAGCTTGACCACCACACGCGTGACCACGCCCAGCGTGCCTTCGGCGCCGATGAACAGGTGCTTGAGGTCGTAGCCCGCCGAGTTTTTCACCACCCGGGTCAAGTCTTGGAACACGCTGCCGTCGGGCAGCACGGCTTCCAGACCGAGCACGCGGTGGCGCATCACGCCGTTGCGAAAGGCCATGACGCCCCCGGCGTTGGTGGACACCATGCCGCCCAGCGTGGCCGAGCCGCGCGCGGCCAGGTCGATGCCGGGCTCTAGCTGGTGCTCGGCCGCCGCCTCTTGCAGCGCCTGCAGCGTGCAGCCTGCGCCCACCAGCGCCACGCGCTCGGTCGGGTCAATAGGCTCAATCTGGTTCAGGCGCAAAAGCGAGAGCACGATCTGGCCCGGCTTTGACATGCTGCCG
>CAIYQF010000218.1 GCA_903928325.1 uncultured beta proteobacterium
CGGCGCTCGATGTACAGGTGCTTGATGATGACCTCGGTGCGGCCGTCGCCATCGCGGTCGCTGATTTCGAGCTGGCTGGGCGCGAACTTCTGGATCTCGGCGATCAGTTCGTCGTCGAAACGGGCACGCGGGAAAGCCACGCCGCTGTACTCCAGCGTGTCGGCCATGCGCCCTACCCGATCGTGCTGCTTGACCAGCAGGTACTTGCCCTTGACCTGCTCGCGCGTGGTGTCTTTCGGGGGTGGAAAATAGTCTTTGATGAGCTTGAAGACAAAGGGGAATGAGGGCAGGTCGAACACCAGCATGACCATGCCCTTGATGCCGGGCGCGATGCGAAAGCGGTCGGTGGAGTGGCGCAGGTGGGCCAGAAAGTCGCGGTAGAACAGGGTCTTGCCCTGCTTGGCCAGACCCAGGGCGTTGTAGATTTCATTGCGCGGCTTGCGTGGCATCATGCTGCGCAAGAACTGCACGTACGCCGACGGAATTTCCATGTCCACCATGAAGTAGGCGCGGGCGAAGCTGAACAACATCAGCAAATCTTCTTCGCCAAACAGCGCTGCGTCTATGACCAAAACGCCCTTTTTGTTGTGCAAGACCGGCAGCGCAAAAGGAAATTCGTTAAAGCCATTGATCAGCTTGCCCACCACGTAGCAGCCCTTGTTGCGGAAAAACAGGCCCGAGAGCACCTGGATCTGAAAGTTAGCCCGCAGCTTGGCGTCGCCCAGGCGCTCCTGCATGGCGGCAGCCACCCAGGCGGCGTCGCGTGCAAGGTCCTCAAAGGCCAGGCGCAGGTCAAAGTCTTGCACCATGCGCACCAGCACCTCGGCCATGGTCTCAGGCGTGGGGTAGTAAGCGCGGTAGGTGGGGCGCGCCTGGGCGCCGCTGTCTTCGATGTACTCGGTGCTGACGGCCGGGCGCACAAAGATGAAGTCGTTCTGAAAATAGGCGCGGTGCAGGATTTTGGTGGTGACCGAGTTGAAAAAGGTCTCCGCCAGCTCGGGCTGGTGGTGGTCCACCAACAGGCCGATGTAGTGCAGCTTGATCTGCTGCCACACCTCCATGGGCTGCTCGCCCGCCTTGAACTCGCGCTCCAGCCGGTTCGAGCATTCCAGCACCCGCAGGTCGTAGAACTCGATACGCTCGCGCTGCGCGCGCTGCTGGCCGTGCCAGTCGGCAGTCTCGAAGCGGTGCTGGGCGCGCGCCGACTCGGTGCGAAACAGGCGGTAATGGCGGTTAAAGCCGTCCATCATCGCCTTAGCAATGTCGTAGGCGACCGAGGAATCCAGGCGGGTGGGGAACTTGGCCATGGTCTGCTCTCAGGGGTTTGCGTGGCGCGCAGACCAGCGTTGGCGCAAGGCAGCCAGCGCGCGGGCATAGGCCGGGGTCACTTCATCGCTGCTGGAAGAGGTAATGCACATGTCTTGCAACAAGCCGTTGTGCAGGCCGTAGACCCAACCGTGCACCACCACCGATTGCCCACGCTGCCAGGCGTCGGCCACCACGGTGGTGCGGCAGACGTTGCGGGCTTGCTCCAGCACGTTGAGCTCGACCAGGGCGTCCACCCGGTGGCCCTCGGGCAGGCTGGCCAAAAAGTCTTCGTGGGCATCACGCACGTCTTGCACGTGGCGCAGCCAGTTGTCCACCAGGCCAGCGCGCTGGTTGTTCATGGCGGCGCGAATGCCGCCGCAGTTGCTGTGGCCCACCACGATGATGTGTTTGACGCCCAGCGCATCCACCGCGTACTGGATGACCGACAAGGCGTTGAGGTCGGAGTGCACCAGCAAATTGGCCACATTGCGGTGCACAAACAATTCGCCGGGCAGCAGACCGACCAGTTCATTGGCGGGTACGCGGCTGTCGGCGCAGCCAATCCACAGGTACTCGGGCTTTTGCTGCTGCAACAATCGCGTGAAGAAGCCGGCCTCGCGCTCCTCGGTCTTGCGGGCCCAGTCGCGGTTTTTGTCAAACAGCTCGGTCAGGTCGATGCTCATGGTCGGTCGCTTTCTAAAGGTGGTGGCGCAGTGTACGAAGCGCCACTAACTTTCATGAAGGTGCGCAGCGCCCCCAATCATGAAAGTTCTTTCAGTGAACCCCCACATTACAGGGTCTCGGCAAACAGCTCGCGCCCGATCAGCATGCGGCGAATTTCGCTGGTGCCCGCGCCAATTTCATACAGCTTGGCGTCGCGCCAAAGGCGGCCCAACGGGTAGTCGTTGATGTAGCCGTTGCCGCCGAAGATCTGCACGCCCTCGCCGGCCATCCACGTGGCTTTCTCGGCCGTCCACAAGATCACGCTGGCGCAGTCTTTGCGCACCCGGCGCACATGCTCGGCGCCCAGCGCGTCCAGGTTTTTGGCCACCATGTAGGCAAACGAGCGCCCGGCCTGCAGCACGGTGTACATATCGGCCACCTTGCCCTGAATCAGCTGGAACTCACCAATGCTTTGGCCAAACTGCTTGCGGTCGTGGATGTAGGGCACCACGTTGTCCATCACCGCCTGCATGATGCCCAGCGGCCCGCCTGAGAGCACCGCGCGTTCGTAGTCCAGCCCGCTCATCAGCACCTTGGCACCCTGGTTCAGACCACCCAGAACATTGGCCAGCGGCACTTCCACGTTGTTGAACACGAGCTCGCCGGTGTGGCTGCCACGCATGCCCAGCTTGTCGAGCTTCTGCGCGATGCTGAAGCCTTTCATGCCTTTCTCGATCAGGAAAGCAGTCACGCCACGTGCACCCAGTTCGGGTTCGCTCTTGGCGTAGAC
>CAIYQF010000219.1 GCA_903928325.1 uncultured beta proteobacterium
CGGCTTTTGGCTTGCATGTCGTCACGGCTGAGTTTGCGGCCATGCAGTTTTTCAATGGCGTTCTCAATCGGCAGGCCATGGCAGTCCCAGCCCGGGATGTATTGCGCGTCAAAGCCAGCGAGTTGCTTGGACTTGACGATCATGTCCTTGAGCACCTTGTTGAGCGCGTGGCCGATGTGCAGCTTGCCGTTGGCGTAGGGCGGGCCGTCGTGCAGCACGAACAGCGGCGCACCGATGCGGGACGCGCGCAGGCGCTTGTACAGGCCGGCTTCGTTCCATTGCTTAACCCAGCCGGGTTCGCGCTTGGGCAGGTCGCCGCGCATGGGGAAGGGGGTATCAGGCAGGTTCAGGGTGCCGCGGTAGTCAACTTTGTCGGTCATGGAGCATCTCGGGTCGGTGCCGTGGGGCAAAAAGGGGAATGCGGGTCGCTTGCGCAGCCCTGCGGGGCATCAAGCGGGTGGCGCGGGGCAAGGTGCGCCAGCGTGCCCGTTCAAATTCGGGCCGCTATCCAGGCACGGGCATCTGTGCAGTCGCGCTCAATGCCCTGGGTCAGGGCGTCCAAGCCGTCGTATTTCAGCTCGTCATGCAGTTTATGTAACAGTTCCACGCTCACGATTTTACCGTAGGCACCCTCGCTGCCCAGGGTGGCGGGCCAGTCCAGGCAGTGGGTTTCCAGCAGTACTCGACCGCCATTGACGTCATTGGCGTCTAGCGAGGGCCGCACGCCAAAATTGGCCACCCCGGCCACGGGCGCTGGACCGAGCCCATGCACTCGCACGACAAAAATACCGCTGGTGGCCGGTTTCCAGTGCGCAAAGCGCAGGTTTAGGGTGCGAAAGCCCAGGGTGCGCCCGAGTTTGCGGCCATGGACCACGTGCCCAGACACGCGGTAGGGCCGCCCCAACAAGCGGGCAGCATCGCCCATGCGGCCTTCGGTCAGGGCCTCGCGCACCGCCGAGCTCGATACCCGCAGGCCGTGAACCTCATAGCTGTTCATGCGCGCGACGTCAAACCCATGGGCTTGGCCCGCGGCGTCGAGCATGGCGTAGTCCCCGGCGCGTTTGGCACCAAAGCGGAAGTCGTCGCCGACCAGCACGTACCGTGCGCCCAGCCCGTCCTTCAACACCTGCTGCACAAAGTCCTGCGGGCTTTGGCCCGCCAGCGCGGCGTTGAACGGCAGCACCACCACCTGGTCTACGCCGCTGTTTGCCAAGTCCGCGATCTTGTCGCGGAAGGTGCCTACGCGGGTGGGTGCCAGGTCGGGTTGGCGGGCCAGCTTGGCAAAGTAGTCGCGCGGGTGGGGTTCGAAGGTGAGCACGCAGCTCCGTACGCCACGCTGCTGGGCCTCGCTGCGCAGCAAAGCCAGCATGGCTTGGTGGCCACGGTGCACGCCGTCAAAGTTGCCGATGGTGAGTGCGCAGGCCGGGGCCAGGCCGGGATGATTAAAGCCGCGAAAAACCTGCATGGAGTGTAATTTTTTGGTCGGTGGCCTACGCCGGATGGCCCAGCGCGCAAAGCCTGTATGTCACGCAAACAGGGTATATTGTGACGCAGGCAGTGCAGGCGCAAAAAGCGCCCCTTTCACTGCAGCAGGTGGCGTTCCGTGGTGGTGGTTTTTGATTAACCGGATCTGGAGGCGTTTAGTGAAAGTCTTGAAGTTGTCGGCGCAG
>CAIYQF010000220.1 GCA_903928325.1 uncultured beta proteobacterium
AGCGTGGCGTGCAGCGTAGCCAGCGTGGCGGTGGCGTGGCGCTGGGTCGGCAGGCTGGCGTTTTGGATGATGGCCACCGGCGTGTCGGCGTCCAGACCGGTAAGCAGCGCCTGTTCAATTGCTGCGGCGCCGCTCACGCCCATGTAAATCACCAGGGTGAGTTTGGCCTGGCGCGCGGTGTGCGACAGTGCCACCCAATCGGTGCCCGTGTCCCCAGGCTTGGCGTGGCCGGTAACGAAGACCACGCCATGGGCGTGCTCGCGGTGGGTGAGCGGAACGTTCAGGCTGGTGAGCGCCGCCAGACCCGACGTGATGCCATTGACCACCTGTACCGCAATGCCCGCGGCCTGCAAGGCTTCTACCTCTTCACCGCCACGTCCAAAAATGAACGGGTCGCCGCCTTTGAGCCGCACCACCTGTTCGCCGCGCTGCGCTTCGCTGACCATGAGCTTTTCGATAAACGCCTGCGGTGTCGAGGCGCAGCCGCCGCGTTTGCCCACGTAGACCACGCGGGCGCCGGGGGTTGCGTGGGCCAGCACGGCGTCGTTCACCAAGTCGTCCACCAGCAGGACTGTGGCGCTGGCAATGGTTTTGACCGCTTTGAGGGTCAGCAAGTCGGGGTCGCCGGGGCCTGCACCTACCAGGGTGACGCTGCCAGGGGTTTTGCTCGAAAAATTTGGCATAGGTGTGGATTACAACGCAGCGGCCAGGTGCAAGATGTGGGCCGCTTGTTGGGCGATGGGGGTGGGTACCGGCAGTGCGCCGTCCAGCACCGCGCGGATGTAGCTGGCGGTGGATGCGGCGTCGATCGCAACAGGCAAAGTCGGCAGCTCGCTCAGGCTGCCGGTTTGCGGCTCTTGCAGCAGCACGGGTACGCCGCGCAGAAAGGCTTGCATTTTGGGCGTGCGCCGGGGGTCGGCCACGGCCTCGCCCTCGGTGCCGCGCAGCAGCAGCGCGTTGGCTTGAACGAGCGCCAGCGTGGCCGCCATGGAGGTGGCGTATTCGGGGTGGGTGTAGCTGGTCACCAGCAGGCTGGGGCCCGCGCTGGGGTTCATCAGCTTGACCAGGCTGTGCGCCGAGTTGCGCAAGTTAACCACCCGGCGCACGTCCAGCAGCTTTTGCAGCCCTGGGTGCAGCAGCGCCGTGGGCACAAAGGCCACGCGCCCCGGCGCAAGCGCTGCGATGGTGGTTGCTGGGGCAACACCCAGTGCCGCCAGCACCTCGGCGGTGAAGACTCTGCGGCTCTCCGTGGCCGTGCCGTGCACCAGCACCGGCCAGCCTTCGCGCGCCAGCAGCAGCGCGAGCAGGGGGGTGAGCACGGGCAATTTGCGGGCCCCGTTGTAGCTGGGAATGGCGATGAGCGGCTTGTCGCCTGCAGGTACGTGGTTCAGACGGGCGGCGGTGGCGTCCAGAAAACCGGCCATCTCCTCGGGCGTTTCGCCCTTGATGCGCATGGCCAGGCAAAAGGCGCCCACCTCCAGGTCGGTCACGCTGCCGTCGAGCAACTGGCCCCACAGGTCGGCGGCCTGTTCGCGGCTGAGTGCGCGCGCGCCGTCTTTGCCACGCCCGATTTCCTTGAGGTAGATGCCTATGCCCATGGGGGGATTGTCGGTGAAGGCTGCGAACGGGAGGCTATGAGCTTATGACGGGCTGGGTCCGAGCGCGGACGCAGCTTCCGGTTTTGGTCAACAAGCCGTCGCGCGTTGACCGCACGTGCCAGTCCGCCGCCAGTAGTGATACCGCCAAGCCGTCGCAAACCCCGCCTTGCGATAAAGCCCCTGCGCCACCACGTTGTCATCCTCCACCTGCAAAAACACACGGTGCACGCCTTGGGCGGCGGCGTGTGCGGCCAGGGTGGCCAAAATGCGCCCGGCCAGACCCCGGCCCTGGGCGCTGGGCAGGGTGCGCATGCCGTGGATGCTAAGCCAGCCTTGGCTGATGGACCCGGTACCCGCCGCAAGCGCTTGGCCGCCTTCACCCACATGGGCGTACACCACGTGGCGGCTGCGGCTGAGCAACTGCACGCGGTGGGCGCCGTCTACCGGGTCAAATCCGTCTGCGGTGTAGACCGAGGCCCATGGCGCGCTGGGCGCCGGGTGCAACGCGGCTGAGTCGGGCGGGGCCAGGCGCAGCAGCCCGGGCAGTTCGGCCACTTGCACCAGCACACCGTGCTGTCCCGTGTAGCCCATGGCATGCAGTAATTTGTCAATCTTGGGGGTGATCTGGCTCTCAGCCAAGCGCAACACCGTGGGTCGGTCGCGCTGCTGGTAGTGCGCTTCAATCTGCTGCAACACGGGCAATGAAAGTGGCGTATGCGCCAGCGGCACCGCGCTTTGTGCGCGGCCCACGGGCAGGGGGTCATACGGCAGCAGCCAGCCAGGTATCTCGTGGACCTCGGCCGGGCACACGGCGTCCAGCGTGGCGCGTTCTATGGACGCGATGTCAGGGAAGGGGTGCATGGCGGGAATTGTGCCCCACACACTGCCCTAAACTCGCCCGCCTGTATGACCCAAGATATCGCCCCAACAGCTGCCGTGCACCCGCCCGAAAACCCGGGTGCGCCCACGCTGGTGCTGGGCTTTGAGTCCTCCTGCGATGAAACCGGCGTGGCGCTCGTCGCTGTGCGCGCGGGCGAGGTGCCTGTATTGCTGGCCCATGCCCTGTACAGCCAGGTGGAAATGCACCAGGCCTTTGGCGGCGTGGTGCCCGAGCTGGCCAGCCGTGACCACATTCGCCGCGTGCTGCCGCTCACCGAACAGGTGCTGGCGCAAGCGCAGCGCAGCCTGTCCGAGGTAGATGTGGTGGCTTACACGCG
>CAIYQF010000221.1 GCA_903928325.1 uncultured beta proteobacterium
CGCACATCAGAAAGCTCCTTCCACTGTGCCCCGAGGATGCTGCGCAGGCGGCAGTGTGCGCACGGGCTGCGAGTTAGGGCAGCACGCACAGCACACAAGGCGCAACGCCCGCGCCGCAGCGAGCCAACGCGCATGCAGGCCGTGCGCAGCGAGAGGGCAGAAGCGCGCCAAATGGGTCAGCAGCGATCAGGGCGACCGGTGCAAACGCGGCGCGGACAGGGCGAGGATCTGGTCAGCAGTGGCTTGGTCTATATCGCGGTAGGCCGCCATCTGCTTGCTTTTTACGAGCAGGTCGCGCAACTGCTGCACATCGCGAACGCTGGGGGCAACCTTGATTTGCGCAAGCGCGGCGGACCGGTTGCCCGATTGCACCAGGGCCGCAACTTTTGGGGCCCACGTACTGGGACGTGACATGGAGTCTTTCTATTAACGATCAAAGAACGCAATCCATTCTGACACACGGCTTGGAAGGGGGCATCATGGACAAAAAAGCACTGCGCTACGCATGGATAGCGGTCACCATGGCACTGTCGAGCTGCGCCAGTGCGCCGCCGCCCGTTGCTGAGCCGGTGGTACCCGTGGCCATCGTCACGGCCAGGGTTCCACCACGCATCGGTTTGGCCCTGGGCGGCGGAGCAGCCCGCGGATTTGCCCACGTGGGCGTCATTCAGGTGCTCGAAGAAGCCGGTATTTACCCAGCATTGGTCACCGGAACCTCGGCTGGCAGTTTGGTCGCCGCCCTTTACGCCAGTGGGAAGACGGGTGCGCAAATGCAACAGATTGCAGAAACCATGGAAGAGGCCACGATTGCGGACTGGACGCTGCAAATTTTTACCCGAGGTGCTTTGCGCGGGGAGGCCTTGGCGAAATACGTGAACACCCAAGTGGGGCAAAAACCCATCGAGGCCATGGTTTTGCCGTTGGGCATCGTGGCAACTGATCTCAACAGTGGCAACGATGTGTTGTTTCAGCGAGGGGACACGGGCACGGCGGTGCGGGCCTCTAGTGCGGTGCCTGCAGTGTTTCAGCCGGTGAAAATTGGCGGACGGGAATACGTCGACGGCGGCTTGGTGGCACCTGTGCCGGTCAGGGCGGCGCGCAAGATGGGCGCGCAACTGGTGATCGCCGTGGACATTTCCTCGCCGCCCGAAGCCAGCGCGGCCAATGGGACACTGGAAATTTTGTTGCAAACTTTCACCATCATGGGAAAAAGCATTAGCACCATCGAACTCAAAGATGCCGATGTGCTGGTTCGTCCCGCCTTGCAAGGGGTTTCGAGCGCCGATTTTGGTGCCCGCAAGCGCTCGATCGAGGCCGGTCGCCAGGCGATGCTGGCAGCCTTGCCGCAACTGCGTGCCGTGATAGAAGCAAAAACCCGCTGAGTACGGATAAAAAAAGGCCTCGTTTTGCAACGAGGCCTTGAAGGGATCCCTGAACCCAAAGGTTACGAAAGGACCCGAGGAGACAACGGGTAGGAAGCTTTTTACGACTTCGAATACTTCACTCTATCAGGGTTTTCCCTCGGGGTGCCGGCTGATCAATAAATTAATGGCACATCCGTGGTGGGGATTAACGCTTTTTGGCAGTAGCTTGTTTCGTAGCGTTGGTCGCAGTAGCGGCAACAGCGTGGAAATTGGCTTCGGCAACGTCAGTTGCTTGCTTGACAGCCTTTTGGACCGATTCCAAAGCGGTGTTGGCAGCAGACACTGCGCTCTTCATCACGGCAACAGCAGACTCTGAGCCAGCAGGTGCGTTCTTGGCAGCGCTTTCGACCAAGGCAGCAAATTTTTGCTGGGCATCAGCGGCTTGGGCTTCGACCGACTTGGTGAACTCGGCACTAGCACCGGTGGCGATGTCATACAGGTGGCGGCTGTAAGCCGCAGTCTTTTCAGCCAAAGGCTGTAGCAAACCGGATTGCAGTGCCAGCAGCTCTTGAGCGTCTTTCACGCTGAGCATGGTTTGGGTGTGGCTCGATGCCTCAGACAAAGCTGCTTTGGAAGCAGTCAGGTTGAGTTCAACCAGTTTTTCCACGCCTTCGAAAGCCTTGTTGGTCAGGCCAAACAGGGTTTCGATGTTGGATTTGTGGGAAGCGACGACTTGTTCAACGGTAAGCATAAAAGACTCCAAAAGTTAAAGTTACAAAAGCGAGGTTTCAAACACTATCTGCTCTGTAACCTGACTCGCGTCAGATATGTTGCAGTGCAGCATGAGACGAATTATAGGGCCGGTTTTGGGTCTTACAAGTCTTTTTTGTTGCGGTGCAGCAAAAAAGTCACATTTTATTTTGAGAGGGGCATTTTTTTTCGGGTGTCACAATGGCGCCGTCTCACCGGCCCCCTGGGCCTGCCGCCCCTGATTTCGCGCCCCGATGCCTTCTAAACCGCACAAACCCCTCGCCCACCCACGCAGCGCCTACCGCGTTTGGCGCACCATTTCCACCCGCTGGATGGACAACGACGCCTACGGGCACGTGAACAACGTGGTTTATTACAGCTGGTTCGACACCGCCGTAAACGCCTATTTGATTGAGCGGGGTGCGCTGGACGTGGCCAATGGCGCCAGCATTGGGTTGGTGGTGGAGACCCATTGCAACTATTTTGCGCCCCTGTCTTTTCCCCAGACGGTGGACGTGGGCCTGCGGGTGGCGCACCGGGGAACGTCCAGCGTGCGCTACGAGATTGGCATTTTTGGCGCGGACGACAGCGCCGCCGCCCAGGGCCATTTTGTCCATGTGTACGTGGACGCCCTCACACGCAAGCCCGCGCCGCTTTCTGCCACCCTTGTTTCTGTATTGGACGCTTTGCTATGAATTCAGCCTTGACCGATGCCCGCGCCGTGGACGCCGCCATCACCTCGCGCATGTCGGTGCGCGCTTTCATTCCCCAGCCTGTGGAAAAACAACTGCTGACGCACCTGCTGGAGGTGGCCAGCCGCGCGCCCTCGGGCACCAACACCCAGCCCTGGAGGGTGTATGTGCTGCAGGGCGCCAGCCGCGATAACCTCGTGGAACAAGTGTGTGCCGCGCACGACGCGGTGCGCGCCGACCCGTCGCTGGCATCCCAGTACGTGGAGGAATACGACTACTACCCGCAAAAGTGGGTCAGTCCTTACATAGATCGGCGCCGCGAAAACGGCTGGGGCCTGTACGGCCTTTTGGGCATTGGCAAAGGCGACAAAGACCAAATGCACGCCCAGCACCAGCGCAATTACCGTTTTTTTGACGCCCCGGTGGGCTTGATGTTCACCATGGACCGGGTGCTGGGCCGCGGATCGCTGGTGGACTACGGCATGTTTTTGCAAAACATCATGGTCGCAGCGCGCGGATACGGTTTGTCGACCTGCCCGCAAGCGGCCTGGAACGGATTTGCCAAAATCATCCTGCCCCATATCGGCGCCGGAACCGACGAGATGCTGGTGTGTGGCATGGCCTTGGGGTATGCGGATGAGACAGCCACGGTCAATAGCTTCCATACCCCGCGCGTGCCGGTACAAGACTTCACTACCTGGCTGGAATAAGCCGGACGCACTTGCCCCACACCTACCAAAATGACTTCTACCCCTCACAAGCCCTCCATCCTCGTCACCCGCGCAATATTTCCCGAGGTGATCGCGCGCCTGGCCGAACATTTCACCGTCGAGTCCAACCCCGACGACGCGCTGTGGGACCGCGCGGAGCTGATCCGCCGCCTGCAGGGCAAAGTGGGCGTCTTCACCACCGGCGTGGAACGCGTGGACGCCGAGCTGCTGGCCCAATGCCCCAGCCTGAAAATTTGCGCCAATATGACCGTGGGCTACAACAACTTTGACCTGGGGGCCATGACGGCGGCCGGCGTGTTGGGCACCAACGCCCCGGACGTGCTGACCGAGACCACGGCCGACTTTGGCTTTGCGCTCTTGATGGCCACGGCGCGGCGCGTCACCGAGAGCGAGCACTTTTTGCGCGCGGGTCTGTGGACGCGGTGGAGCTACGACATGTTCTCGGGCGCCGAGGTGCACGGCAGCACTTTGGGTATTTTGGGCATGGGCCGAATTGGTCAGGCTATCGCCCGCCGGGGCGCCCTGGGCTTTGGCATGCAGGTTGTCTATCACAACCGCTCGCC
>CAIYQF010000222.1 GCA_903928325.1 uncultured beta proteobacterium
CAGCCACGACCGCACCTTCCTGGACAACGTGGTCACCAGCACCATTGCCTTTGAGGGCGACGGGCGCTGGCGCGAGTTTGAAGGCGGCGTGACCGACTGGCTCACCCAGACTAAGCGCGCCAGCGAAATCGCCCAGGCCAAGGGCCAAAAAGGCGCCTCGCCATTTAACTACGGGCGCGACCAAGCCGCAAAACCAACCGCCGCCGCCGTGGCCGTCCCCGCCGCGCCCGTGGCATCTGCACCAGCCACCAAAACCCGCAAGCTCAGCTTCAAGGAGCAGCGCGAACTCGACGGCCTTCCCGAGAAGATTGCTTCGCTAGAGGCCGAGCAAAGCGGCATAAACACCCTTTTGGCCGATGGCACCCTGTACGCCCGCGACAACCCGCGCGCCCTGCAACTGGCCGCCCGCAACACTGCCATTGACACCGAGTTGATAGCGGCGTTGGAGCGCTGGGAACTGCTGGGCGCTTGAACGGGGATGGGGACTACGGCGCTACCAACGCCAGGCTGGGAAAGTAGCTGCGGTAGCGCGCTGAGTCCCTGGTGAGCAGTTGCAGTTGCGCTACCAGCGCGTGCGCGCCTATGTAAAAGTCGGGCATGGGCGAGGTTTTCAGGCCTTGTGACAGGCGGTACACCTTGAAGGCCTGCCCGGCTAAAAATGCCGCGTCCCAGGGCAGAGCCGCCTTGACCAGGGGCAGGACCGCCAGCGCGGCTTCCAGGTCCGAAGCCCGCTCAAAGCGGGGGCTGATCTCGGCCAATATCAGCGGGTTGATTACCAGTGGCCCAAGCGAAGCGCAGCGCTCCAGCGCGTTAAGCGACCAGTCGGCCCAAATGGGGTCGTTGGCGAGGACGTCGATAAGCACACAGCTATCCACCAGCGTGCCGCGTGGCAATGCACCCACAAGGTAGCGTGGGTCGGGTTCGCGGGCTTGCGCGATGCTCGGTGTGGCTTGAAGGGCCATTTAGCCGCGCAAAAAAGCCATGAATTCGTCGGTGCCCATGCCTTTGAACTGGGCCGCGTTGGCGCTTCCACGCACGCGCTCAAATGCGCTGCGCGTGCTGGTGGTCGGGGCAAGCACCGCGCGGATAACAACGTCGCCGTTCTCGCGTACCTCAAATTCCACCTCGCTGTGCGGGTGTAAGCCCGCTTGTTCGCGCACTGACTGCGGGATGGTGACCTGGCCTTTGCTGGTAATTTTCATGGAAAATCCTTACTATCGAAAGTAAGAATCTTACCCAACAATCCCCGCTTTGCGCAAGTGGGCGAGGGCGGCGGCATCCAATCCCAACTCCCGCAAGACCTCGTCGGTGTGCTCGCCCAGTGCGGGTGGGGCGCGGTGCAGAACGGGGGGCGTGTCCAAGAGGCGCAGGGGGCTGGCCACTGAGGCGATTGATTGCAAGCCGGTTTGCGCCGCGGCAGCGGGCGTCAGTGGCTGGCGCACCACCAACTCACGCGCATTCACCTGCGCATCATCAAACGCCTGGGCCACGGTGTTGATGGGGCCGCAAGGCACGGCACGGTGTTCCAGCAGTGCGATCCACTGGGCGGTCGTGTGTTTGCGGGTCTCAGTCTCAATCAAGGGGACCAACACATCGCGATGGCGCACCCGGTCGGTGTTGGTGGAAAAGCGCGGGTCGCTGGCCCATTGCGGCTGGCCCGCAGCCTCCGAAAAGCGGGCGAACTGGCCGTCGTTGCCCACCGCGAGCAGCATGGCGCCGTCGGCGGTGGGCAGGTCTTGGTAGGGCACCAAGCTCGGGTGGGTATTGCCCTGGCGGGTCGGGTTGGCGCCGGTATTCAAAAAACCTGCTGCCTGGTTGGCCAGAATGGCCATGCCCACATCCAGCAGGCTCATGTCAATGTGCTGGCCCAGGCCGGTGCGGTGGCGCACTTCCACGGCGGCCAAGATGGCGCTGCAGGCGTAGACGCCGGCAAATAAATCGGTCAAGGCCACGCCCACGCGCTGGGGCGTGCCGCCGGGGCCGCCTTCAGGCTTGCCGGTGATGCTCATCATGCCGCTCATGGCCTGGACCATCAGGTCGTAGCCCGCACGTTCGGCGTACGGCCCGTCCTGGCCAAAGCCGGTGACCGAGCAGTAAATCAGGCGCGGGTTGAGGGCGTGCAGGCTGGCGTAGTCGAGGCCGTAATGCGCCAGGCCACCGACCTTGAAGTTCTCTACCAAGATATCGCTGCCTTGCGCCATCTGCCGGATCAGCGCCTGGCCTTCGGGCTTGGCGATGTCAATGGCAATCGAGCGCTTGTTGCGGTTGCAAGCCGTGAAGTAGCTGGCGTGTGCGGTGTCGTGGCCGTCGGCGTCTTGCAGAAAGGGCGGCCCCCAATGCCGGGTGTCGTCACCTGTGACTGGCCGCTCCACCTTGACCACGTCGGCTCCTAAATCAGCCAGCATCTGGGTGCACCAGGGGCCGGCCAACACCCGTGCGAGGTCCAACACCTTGAGATGGGGAAGGGCAGAGGGCGTCATGGTGCAGGTTCAAAGTAAAGAGTTGCCTGGCTCGGGCTATTGCCGGGTGAACCAGTCAAATATCAATATTTCCCGCCCGCAGCGCATTGGTCTCAATGAACTCGCGCCGCGGCTCCACGTCGTCGCCCATCAGCATGGTGAACACGCGGTCGGCCTCTATGGCGTCGTCGATCTGCACCTTGAGAAGACGGCGCACCGTGGGGTCCATGGTGGTTTCCCAAAGCTGGGCGGGGTTCATTTCGCCCAGACCTTTGTAGCGCTGGCGCGCGGTGGCGCTTTCGGCCTGGGCAATCAGCCAGGC
>CAIYQF010000223.1 GCA_903928325.1 uncultured beta proteobacterium
TCCGCACCTGCGCATCGTCACCTTGTCGATCAAGCGCCAGGGACAAGCCCCGGGTGACGCCACGGCCGACCAACTCGAAGCCGCGGCCCAATTGGCCGATGTGTTCTCGGCCGGTGAAACACGCGTCTCGCACGACCAAAACTTGGTGTTGCCTTGGGTGCCCTGCGACCAATTGCCCGACCTGTGGCGCCAAGCGCGCAAACTGGGGCTGGCGCGCCCCCACATCCGCATGCTGACCGACATGATCGCCTGCCCCGGTGGCGACTATTGCGCCTTGGCCAATGCCCGTTCGCTGCCGATTTCCGCCGCCATCACCGAGCGTTACCAAGACCTGGACGAGCTGTTTGACCTGGGTGAAATCGACTTGCACATCAGCGGCTGCATCAACTCGTGCGGCCACCACCACAGCGGCCACATTGGCATCTTGGGCGTGGACAAGGACGGCCAGGAGTGGTACCAGGTGACGCTGGGCGGCTCGGACGGCTCAGAGCTGAGCGGCCCGGCGCGCGCGGGCAAGGTGGTAGGCCCTTCGTTTGCCGCCGCCGAGGTGGTGGACGTGATTGAAGCGGTGCTCGACGTCTACAAAGACCAGCGCGATGCGGGCGAAAACTTCATCGACACCCTGCAGCGTTTGGGAGCAGACGCATTCAAGACCGCCGCCAACGGCGCGCGCTTTGCCACGGCCCGCGTGGCGGCCTGAGCGTTCAAACCCGACTATTTTTGGAGCCGCACCCCATGGCACTTAAGCTGATTTCCCCCGCTGATTTGCCGCAAACCGATGCGCACGACAGCAACACGCTGGCGCTAAGCAATGACGCCGACGCGCAGACCGTAGCGCTGGACGGTGTTACGCAGATTGCGCTTGATTTTCCGAAGTTCACCGACGGTCGCGCATTCAGCCAGGCCTATGTGCTGCGCCGCCGGGGCTTTGCCGGCGACATACAAGCCCGCGGCGACGTGCTGATTGACCAGTTGCTGCAAATGCAGCGCATCGGATTCAGCAGCGCAGTACTGCGCGCCGACCAGGACGCTGCCCACGGCCAGAAGCTCCTGGGCCACTACAGCCAGTTTTACCAAGGCGATGCCGTAGGCGCGCCAAGGTTTTTGCAAGCGGCCTAAACACCAAAAACGCAGCGCTTTTGCAGGTGGCTTTAAGCCACCTTGGCGCTAGCCACGTCCAAATTAGCCAAAACACCTGTTAAAACCCAACCATGTTGACCCCCAACCGCTCCACCAACCCCGCCAGCGCTCTGGCCCGCAACGCAGACGCCAGCGCAGAGTTTGCGCACAAGCTGGCCCAAACCCGTGCCGCGCTGGTGCAAGCCGCCCGTGAATTCAGCCCTGTAACCCAAGCCTCCAGCCTGGGCGCCGAAGACGTGGTCATCACCCATCTGATCAACGCGCTCAAGCTGGACATTCCCATTTTTGTGCTGGAAACCGGCGCCCTGCACAGCGAAACGCTGGCGCTGCTGGAGCGCACCCAGGCGCATTCGCGCGCACCAGTGCGGGTGTTTCGGCCTGACCAAGCGGCAGTGATTGCCTTTGTGCGCAACGAGGGGCAGGACGCCATTTTTAAAAGCCAAGCGCTGCGCAAGGCCTGCTGCGACATCCGCAAGATGGAGCCACTGGGGCGCGCTCTGCAAGGCCAGCGGGCCTGGATTACCGGCCTGCGCCGCGAGCAATCCAACGCCCGCGCCGAGGTGCCGCTGCTTGACGCCAGCAACCCAACGCTGGCCAAGTACAACCCCCTGGCCGATTGGACTTGGGGCGACGTGTGGCACTACATCGCCGAGCACCGGGTGGACTACAACCCGCTGCACGACCAGTTTTTCCCCAGCGTGGGCTGCGCGCCTTGCACGCGGGCCGTGTCACTGGGCGAAGACTTTCGCGCCGGGCGCTGGTGGTGGGAAACCGCATCCGCCAAAGAGTGCGGCCTGCACGTCAAAGCCTGAGCCACCTACCCACCCATTAACTTTCATGAAGGCGCGCAGCAGCCCCAATCA
>CAIYQF010000224.1 GCA_903928325.1 uncultured beta proteobacterium
CCGGTGCTGCGCTTCTTGAATCCGCAGGCGGGCACTGTGGTGTGGGAGGACAAGGTCAAGGGACGCATCGAAATCAGCAATGACGAACTCGACGACCTGGTGATCGCGCGCCCAGCGCAAAGCGGCGAGGCCGTTGGCACCCCAACCTACAATTTCTGCGTTGTAGTCGACGATATAGACATGGCAATTACCCATGTGATTCGCGGCGACGACCATGTCAACAACACGCCGCGCCAGATCAATATCTTTCATGCACTGGGAAAGACCCCCCCGGTTTATGCCCATTTGCCTACTGTGCTCAATGAGCAAGGCGAAAAAATGAGCAAGCGCAACGGCGCCAAGGCGGTCACCCAATACGCGCTGGAAGGCTACCTGCCAGAGGCCATGGTCAACTACCTGGCGCGCCTGGGCTGGAGCCATGGCGATGACGAGATATTTAGTCGCGCACAATTTTTGGCGTGGTTTAACCTCGACCACCTGGGCCGCAGCGCCGCCCAATTTGACGAAGCGAAGCTGCGTTGGGTGAATGCTCAGCACCTCAAGGCCATGTCCGGCGAGGCACTGGCGCCCCTGGTGCAGGCGCATTTGCAGCGCCAAGACGTGCCAGCCGACGAAAAACTTGTGGCGCTGTGCGATTTGTTCAAAGACCGCTGCGACACCACCGTGGCGTTGGCGGATTGGGTGACACGTTTTTATACCGACGTTTGGCCTGATGTTGCCGAACTGGCGCAACATGTGACCGATGCCATCAAACCGGGCTTGGCTCTGTTGCAGGCCCGATTGATTGACTGCGCGTGGGACAAGCCCGGCATTGCGGCCGTGCTCAAAGCGGTCCTGACCGAGACTGGCTTGAAAATGCCGCAACTCGCCATGCCGGTGCGCGTGTTGGTGATGGGCACGGCCCAAACCCCGTCCTTGGATGCGGTACTGGCGCTCTGCGACCGCGAAAAAGTTCTGGCACGGCTTGGTAAGGCGTGAAATAACTGGCTATAATCGAAGGCTCGGAAGTAAAGAGTGCCGCACTGCGGAGCTCTTTGGTTTAGGGGGTATAGCTCAGCTGGGAGAGCGCTTGCATGGCATGCAAGAGGTCAGCGGTTCGATCCCGCTTACCTCCACCAAAAGCTTTCGAGAAAACGGATTAGTCCAAGGTTTTGACCCCATCGTCTAGAGGCCTAGGACACTACCCTTTCACGGTAGGTACCGGGGTTCGAATCCCCGTGGGGTCGCCAGATTCATCGCCAGATGATGAAAGCAAAAAGTAGGCAACGGCAACGTTGTCGCTACCAGGAGTGGTAGTTCAGTTGGTTAGAATACCGGCCTGTCACGCCGGGGGTCGCGGGTTCGAGTCCCGTCCACTCCGCCATATATCGACCCTAAGTGATTGATTCACTTAGGGTTTTTTCTTTTTTGCTCCAAAAAAGATACGCTCAAAGATACACTTTTTATCTGCTTTTTTGCTTAAAAAAATAGGCAAAATCGTCAAGATTAGCACGTCTAAAGACTTAGGACGAGTGCTTGAAACATCGCTCCACGAGTGCTGATAAATCACAGACTGAGCAGCTCTAGCGAGCTACAAGAAGCGAATGCTTCAAGGACCGACGAGAAGCACCTTTGAGCTAAGTTTCTGAGGCGCTCAACTTGCAATTTCACCATACTGAATTACAATGTAATTCAGCAAACCACGGGAAAAGAGACTATGGCTGCAAACCGACTTGTACAAACGCGTATCGACGGAGTGATTAAAGAGGAAGCGGCCGCAGTCCTGGCTGCCATGGGATTGACCGTGTCGGATGCCGTACGGCTGATGCTGACCAAAGTGGCTCATGACAAGGCCTTGCCGTTCGAGCCGCTGATTCCCAACGCCACGACCATTGCCGCAATGAAGGACGCACGAGCTGGGAAGGTGACCAAGGTCACCAACCTAACGGCTTTGTTTGCTGATCTCAATGCGGATGCCTGACTACACCGCTCAGTTCAGACGGGATTACAAGCGCGAAACCAAAGGCCAGCACCGGGCGACACTCGAAGCCGACCTTCACGCTGTTTTGTCTGCATTGCTGGCTGATCGATCCTTGGAGCCTCGTCACCGCGACCACGAGCTCACTGGCGACTGGAAGGATCACCGGGACTGCCACGTCAAACCTGACCTGGTTTTGATCTACCAAAAGCCCGATGCCGACGTTCTGCGACTTGTGCGGTTGGGTTCGCATTCCGAGCTAGGACTGTGAAAGGTTTTTGGCCTCCAGGATCGAGACCAGGGGTTTATGTTGGAACCTCTCCTTCGGGCCGAAGCCGTCATTGACCGAACCTCGCTTTTAGGCTGCGACAGGCTGCACCGGGCCTGCGGTTCCACGTCTGCAGCGTCAAGCCCGACCCGCACACGAAACCAGAAGCGCGACCCGCGTCCTGGTTTACTTTCAAGGCCAACTCTGCCATCCATTAATTGGGCCAATTCGCGGGTCAGCGACAGACCCAGACCGGTTCCGCCGAATTGCCGCGTGGTCGAGTCGTCGGCTTGGACGAAGGGCTGGAACAATTTCCCCTGCTTTTCCTGCGAGATGCCTATGCCGGTGTCCGAGACGGAAAACTCAATCTCTGCAAAATCGCTACTTCGTTCCATTTCGCGCGCTTCAATAACGGCATGGCCTTTATGAAAAGCCCGTTACGCAAGTAACGGGCTTTTTTGTTGTGCACAAAGCAGTCACTGTCCCAGGTTTGTCGTGCAACGGCCTGGCTTTGCTGCAAGGGATGCTGCAATCTGGCAGGCGTATAGTTACCCCTCAGGTTTCTATATGACAGTATTCCAACCTAAACTTCTCGCAGCCCTTCAGGGCTATCACCGCGGGCGGCTGCTCAAGGATGTGGGTGCGGGTTTGGCCGTGGGGGTAGTAGCCTTGCCCCTGGCAATGGCCTTTGCCATCGCGTCGGGTCTGAAGCCAGAGACCGGCTTGTTCACCGCCATCATTGCCGGGTTTTTGATCTCTTTGCTCGGTGGCAGCCGCGTGCAAGTGGGCGGTCCGGCCGGGGCTTTCATCGTCATCGTGTACGGCATTGTCCAGCGCTATGGAGTGGCCAATCTGGTCATCGCAACCGCCATGTCGGGTGTGATCCTTTTTTGTATGGGCTTGCTGCGCATGGGCACGCTGGTGCGCTTTATCCCGGTGGCGGTGATTATTGGATTTACCAACGGCATCGCGGTGCTCATTGCGCTGTCGCAGATCAAGGACTTTTTGGGCTTGTCGGTGGCCCCGATACCGGCCGATTTTGTCGGCATCGTGCAAACCATCGTCCTGCACGCGCACACGCTCAATCCGTGGGCGCTGGGCCTCGCCTCGGCTTGTCTGGCGCTGTTGGTGCTATGGAACTTGGTGTTGCCGCGCTGCTTGCGCGGGCTCGGCGCCAAGCTCAGCAGCATTCCGGGTGCGGTGGTGGTGCTGGTGCTGGCAACCCTGGCTTGCGCCTTGTTGGAGTTGCCCGTTCAGACCATTGGTTCACGCTTTGGTGGAATTCCATCGGCCTTGCCGGCCTTGGCCTGGCCCGACTTTCGCTTGGACAGCGTGCGCCAGTTGCTGATGCCCGCGCTGACCCTGGCCGTATTGGGCGCCATTGAGTCGCTGCTGTGCGCGCGGGTGGCCGACGGCATGATTGGTGACCGCCATGACCCCAACCAAGAATTGATGGCACAGGGCATTGCCAATTTGGTGACGCCGTTTTTTGGCGGCATGCCAGCCACCGGAACCATTGCCCGCACGGTGACCAACGTCAAAAGCGGTGCCAGCAGCCCGGTAGCGGGCATGGTGCACGCGGTGACCTTGCTGGTGGTGATCGTGGTGGCGGCGCCCCTGGCCTTTCATATTCCCTTGCCGGCCTTGTCCGCCATTTTGGTATTCGTGGCCTGGAATATGGGCGATTGGCGGGCGTTTGCCCAGTTGCAGCAGTTTCGTCTGCCCTACCGCAGCACCTTGCTGGTGGTATTTGGGCTGACCGTGTTGGTGGACCTTACGGTGGCGGTAGAGGTGGGTCTGATCGCGGCGTGCCTGACCTTTATCTACCGCATTTCCAGCTTGACGCGCAGCGAGTGTGTGCTAGAAACGCCGCAGGTGCAGGCGCAAAGCCTGTATGGCGCTCTGTTTTTCGGCGCGGTGCAGTTGCTCGAACATCTGGAGTTGCAGCTGCCACACCAGGCGCTGGTGCTGGATTTCAAGAATGTGATCTATCTGGACTCCACCGGGGCCCTGATGGCCACCCAAATTCCCCCGTCTGTGGCCACTTCAAAATCCCCCACCTGAATTGATCGGGGACAGGGGTTCAAAGCCGACACCGTCGGCAC